>JAYPJO010000125.1:0-5625 GCA_038128465.1 Gammaproteobacteria bacterium | reverse complement strand
TTGCCGATATGGCAATCGCCATGAATACGAATTAATTTTGCCGGTGCAGACTCCCCAACCATTAACTGCATTCGCTCAATTAAATCTTGTACCAGACTTTCATAAGCCTGGTGCAGGTCTGCCGGTAAGAAATCATGCTGTAGCAGGAACACTGCACTATTCACAGCATACAATTCTATACTCAGGGTAACGCGAGTCTGAAAGTCCCGCATTGCGCCTGCCTGATGCAGACGACCCAGAAAGCGACCCATCACCAGCAGGTTTTCAAGTTTGTCGAATTCCGGCGGATGCCCGCCCTTGCGTTCAAAGATGGCAAAACGAAAGCCGTCATAATCCGAGAGCGTTTCGCCAGTCTCTGTTGTACATGGTGGAATCACTGGAATATCCAGATCAGCCAGTTCCAGACTGAAATTATGCTCCTCCAGTATCTGCGCTGTAGTCCAACGCCCGGGACGGTAAAACTTGATTATGACCGGCTCTGCTTCTTCAATGCCTACCTGGTAAACCCGATTTTCATAAGAGTTAAGTGCCAGCACTCGGGCATCAGATATCAGGCCACTGCTCTCAACAGCATCAATCACCATATCCGGACTCAGGCGCGCAAATGGATGAGCAGATCCGTTTTCCATAAAACTTCCGTAATAAAAAAAGCTACAATGCACCCGATTAAAGCAAAGTCATTCAGTAAAGAGAAATACAGGGAAACAATCTGTATGAAAAACAGAGCAGTCCTTCTGGCAAATCTTGGCTCACCTGATGCTCCTGAAGTGCCGGAAGTCAGGCAGTATTTAAAACAGTTTTTGATGGATCCACATGTTATCCAGTTGCCTTGGATACTACGTGCACTCATTGTGAATTTATTCGTCCTACCTACACGTCCGGCCAAATCAGCAGAAGCCTACCATGCCGTCTGGACTAATGATGGTTCTCCGCTGGTCTATCGTTCCATGGAATTATTAAAAGCAGTTCAATCAAAAGTGGATATGCCAGTTGCAATGGCCATGCGTTATGGTAAGCCATCCATTGAATCGCAAATAAAAGTACTGATAGAAAACAAGTCAAATGGCAATATTGAGGAAATACTCTTTATCCCGCTTTATCCGCATCATGCTGACAGCACCGTCACAACATCAATCCATGAAGCCGAACGGGTAATCAGGGATAACAAACTTTCGGTAAAATTACTGCCATTCAAAGCCTTCTATGACGAGCCCTCCTATATCGATGCACTGATCAATTCCTCAGCAGCATGCCTGGCTGAAAATGTTGACCACATTTTATTCAGTTACCATGGTTTACCGGAATTACACATTACCAAAGCTGATCCAACCGGAGAGCATTGTCTTAAAAGTGAGTCATGCTGCTCTCTATCTTCCCCATCACCTGCACATGCCACCTGTTATCGCCATCAAGTGATGAGAACAACAGAATGCTTTGTACAAAAAGCCGGTCTGCAGCCCGATCAGTATACGGTGGCATTCCAGTCGCGCCTGGGCAGGGCCAAATGGCTGGAACCCAGTACCGAACAAACTCTGATTGACCTGGCCCGTCAGGGAAAGAAAAAAGTCCTGGTCATGTGCCCGGCTTTTGTCACCGACTGCCTGGAAACACTTGAAGAAATAGACATCCAGGGGCGTGAAACTTTCCTTGCTGCAGGCGGGGAAGAATTAATTTATGCGCCGTGCCTGAACAGTAATGAAGACTGGGTAGAATGCCTGGCCACTTGGATCAGGGAATTTCCAATCACAAGTTCTGAATTTTAAAACTTCTGGTTGTTTTAAATGAAAGCATTTTCTCTACTTGATCTTTCGCCCATTGTAGAAGGTGGTGATGCCCGCCAGTCCTTATTGAACTCTCTGGATCTGGCTCAGCATGCTGAAAAACAAGGTTATAAGCGATACTGGATGGCTGAGCATCATAATATGCCTGGTATTGCCAGCGCTGCTACAGCTGTTGCCCTGTCCAATATCGGCGCCGGTACCAGCACTATCCGTATTGGTGCTGCCGGCGTAATGCTGCCAAATCATTCACCCCTGATCATCGCTGAACAATATGGCACTCTGGCATCTTTATACCCGGACCGGATTGACCTGGGTCTGGGGCGGGCACCGGGAACTGATGGCAAAACTATGCGGGCATTGCGCCGGGATCTGGTACGAGCCGCAAATGACTTTCCCCGGGATGTTGTGGAACTCATGGCCTTTTTTGATAATGGCAATGAACAGGGTATTCAGGCCATCCCCGGCAGAGGATTGCATGTACCTGTCTGGCTGTTGGGTTCCAGTTTGTTTGGTGCACAACTGGCAGCGGTACTGGGACAGCCCTATATTTTTGCATCTCATTTCGCACCAGATCTGCTCGATCAGGCTTTGCAGCTGTATCGAGAAAATTTCAAACCATCGGCGCAACATGCTGAGCCGTATGCCGCTGCTGCCATCAATGTTTTTGCAGCTGAATCCAGCGAAGAAGCTCAGGTTTTGATGCAATCGGTTTTAATGCATATCTCTGCATTAAGAAGCGGTAATCCAGGGACCCTGAAAGCGCCTGGTAGTCAGGAAATTGCGGAAACAGAACTGGCCGATGCGCGCCACATGCTTAGAGACTCAGCTGTTGGTGATGACAATGCCATTGCTTCATGGATAGAACAGTTTATCGATAGAACCAGAGTCGATGAACTGGTAATCGCCAGCCATATTTATGATCACCATGCCAGAATAAAAAGCTTTGAAATTACTTCCAGGGTACTTAAGAGTTTTACGTAACCTAGTGTTATGACTCTTAAACAGTAACCGCCACTTGTGGTTTGTTTTGCATGTCCATCACACGAAATGAAGCAAGTTCATTAGGCAGTTTTTCATGCATGCGTTTACTTAAATTGCTGAACAATAACACCAGGCGATAATTTTGCTGGGACAGCCATCGATGGGTAACCACCTGTGTGTTTATCTAAAATGCCTTACTCAATCCGGGTAGTTTAAAACTGATTTTACAAATATGCGGATAGGCTTTTTGGGCCAGAATTGCCTGTATTAGCTGATCATCACAGGCTAGCTCTATTCCGCGCATTGAGATGTTGACACTTTGTGCCTGAAACCTCAGATCTGCATCCTGAGAATTAACCAGCACTTCCACATCGGTGTCCAGTGGGCAACGGGGCAATACCCGCCTTTCTACAGGCTTGATTCTGGTTTGTTTAGCCATGCTTGACACCCTGACTGTTAAATATAACTACCAAGAATATGCGCTATATATTAATCCAGCATCAGGAAAAAAAGTGAGCTGATTCACAACTATTTTATATGTTTCTTTTACCTGATGACTGACGTTTCGATTTTCGGGGGGCAGTCTGCACTCTTTTATGAGCGGGTGGTATTAGATGTCGTTTACCATAGCCAATCAGGTCTGCTCTGCCCATTTTAATCAGAGCTTCACGCAACAGTGGCCAGTTTGCTTCATCGTGATAACGCAAAAAAGCTTTTTGTAATCGGCGTTGCTCCAGATCCTTGGGAACCTCCAGTTTGGCATTTTTATATCGGAGTTTTTTCAGAGGATTATGTTCGGAGTAATACATGGCTGTTGCCAGCGCCATTGGTGATGGATAGAAAGTCTGCACCTGATCCGGCTTAAATTTATTCTGTTTTAGCCAGAGTGCCAGTTGCAACATATCCTCATCACGGGATCCCGGATGCGCAGCAATAAAATACGGAATCAGGTATTGTTTTTTACCTGCCTCTGCGGAAAATTTTTCAAACAACTTTTTGAAATCTTCGTAATAGGCAATGCTTGGTTTCATCATTTGTTGTAAGGAAGCATCTTCACTGTGTTCCGGTGCAATCTTTAAATAACCACCGACATGATGACTGACTAACTCTTTAATATATTCCCGGTCTTGCAAGGCAAGGTCATAGCGCAAACCTGAAGCTATCAATACTTTTTTTACACCTTTCACCTTGCGAGCCTGCCTATAAAGCTGAGTTGTCTGGCTGTGATCGGTTTTTAAATGTCTGCAGATACTCGGATATACACAGGAAAGTCGACGGCAGCGTTTTTCAATTTCCTCATTGGTACAGCTTAAACCATACATGTTGGCAGTCGGACCCCCAAGGTCAGAAATGACACCGGTGAAACCCGGCACTTTTTCTCTGATCTGCTCAATTTCATTGATAATGGATTTTTGTGAGCGGCTTTGAATAACGCGGCCTTCATGCTCGGTGATTGAACAGAAACTGCAACCGCCAAAACAACCGCGCATGATATTAACGGAAGTTTTTATCATGTCGTAGGCCGGGATTTTTGCATCACCATAGGCTGGATGGGGCCGGCGTTGATAAGGTAGGTCAAAAACTGAATCAATTTCTTCCGTGCTCAATGGCAGAGGTGGGCGGTTTACACGGATTTCCTTGCTACCATGCTTTTGTATCAACACTCTGCCATTGTACGGGCTTGCCTCCTGATGCAGGACTCGTGAGGCATGGGCATAAAGCACTGCATCATTGCTGACTTTTTCAAAAGAAGGAAGCCGCACGTAAGTTTTTTCTAGATCAAGCTCATGCTTGTGCTGCAAAGGCAATGGAATAATCGTGACACTCTGGGATTCCTCATTGCCACCAGTTTCACCGAACTGTTCTTCCTGTTTATCTTGTGACTGATTGTAGGCATAAGGATTTGGCATTTGATCAATCTTGCCGGGCCAATCAATTCGCGTTGAATCAATTTCGGTCCATCCGGCTGGGGCACCGTCAGCAATTACCGTAGTCCCACGAATCGATTGTATATCCTTTACACTCAGGCCACTGGCCAGGCCATGTGCAACTTCAGCTAGAGCTCTTTCAGCATTGCCGAACAACAGAATATCTGCCCCGGAATCAATCAGGATGGATTTGCGTATCCGGCCACTCCAGTAATCATACTGGGCAATACGCCTGAGACTGGCTTCAATACCGCCAATCACGAGAGGTATATCTTTATAGGCTTCCCGGCACTTCTGGGTATATACAATCACTGCCCGGTCGGGACGCTTGCCACCCTCATCATTGGGCGTATAGGCATCATCACTACGCATTCGCAAATCCGCTGTGTAGCGATTAATCATGGAATCCATATTGCCGGCAGTAATGCCAAAAAAAAGATTTGGCTTGCCCAAAGCCATAAAATCTTTTGTATCCTGCCAGCGCGGCTGGGCAATAATACCAACGCGAAAACCCTGGGCCTCCAGAAAGCGACCAATGACTGCCATACCAAAGCTGGGATGGTCGATGTAGGCATCACCTGTGACAATGATGATGTCACAGGAGTCCCAACCCAGAGCATCCATTTCTTCACGCGACATAGGCAGGTATGGTGCAGTGCCATAACACTCAGCCCAGTATTTTGGATATGAAAAAAGAGAGCCTGCCAGATCAGCAGCAGCAGCTGCAGATGCTTTAATAGTCATCTGCAGATTCTATCAATAAATGATAATAGGGTTTGCAAAAATTAAAGCGCTTGCGCTTTAACCTACAAATTCACGTGATGGTTTAGAAACACCACCAGACTCACTACCTTTGAGATAGGCAAGCATGGTATCTGCATCAGATACTTCAAACGGGTCGATCGGACAATTATCACCAAAGTCGGGCTCAATAA
>JAYPJO010000124.1:4886-6146 GCA_038128465.1 Gammaproteobacteria bacterium | reverse complement strand
GAACCCTGGCATATAAAAATTGCCTGAATTTAAACGCCCTGTTTTCAGATCTTATTTAAAAGCTTCATTCAAAGCTTATCCAAAAAAATTTAAAGCATTTAGACCAGACTGAAGAAAGCTTTGAAGCTCAGCTTCTGAAAATGGCCAGGGCAGTTCATCTGAGCTGTGCTCGAACTGTATAACCGGGATACGCAGACCATAATCGTCCATCAATTTTTCAGATTCACTAACTTCCACCATAGTCAGTTCAATGTCAGCTGTGGCCAGCTTAGTTATCATGGCAGCAGCTTCTTCACATAGATGACAACCAGTAGTTGTATATAGTTTCAATGTTCGTGTCATGACAGCTGGCGACAGATTTTTACCAACTCGGCAATAAGCGCCGGCCCTTTATATATGAATCCTGTATAGATTTGCAGAAGATCCGCACCGGCATTAATTTTAGCCATGGCTGTCTCAGCATCGTTAATGCCGCCAACGCCGATTATTGGAATTGTATTCTGTAACTGTTGTTGCAGTAGAGCAACTATCTTCACAGATGAATCAGCCAAAGGCGCACCACTCAGGCCTCCTGGTTCATTCGCATATGTGGAATCTTCCACAGCTTTACGGGCAATAGTGGTATTAGTGGCAATAACTCCATCCATTCCATGAAACAATAATGCCAAGGCTATATCTTCACACTCTTTATGGCTAAGGTCAGGAGCTATTTTCAATAACATCGGCACATACTTTCCATGTTTTTCTGCTAGCTCCTTTTGTTCGGACTTTAAGCTAGACAAAAGATCATTTAGTCCTTCGCCAAATTGCAAAGCCCTTAATCCTGGGGTATTCGGGGAAGACAGGTTTACGACTACATAGTCTGCGAAAGCATAAAGTTCTCGCAGGCAGAACAGGTAATCTTCATGGGCCTGTTCCAGAGGAGTTGAATAGTTTTTGCCTATATTTACACCAACTATCCCCTTAAAACGCATTTTTTGCAGGCGTTTTTTCATATAGGCTACACCTTTATTATTGAAACCCATCCGGTTGATGATGGCATTATGTGCGCTCAGCCTGAACAGGCGAGGTTTGGGGTTGCCGGGTTGGGGTAAGGGAGTCACTGTCCCAACTTCAATGAAGCCGAAACCCAATGCTCCGAGAGCATCGATATAGTCTGCATTTTTGTCCAGACCTGCTGCCAGTCCTACCGGATTTTCAAAATGTAGCCCAAATACATCTTTGCCATGTATTTCCTTTTTCGGAGCCAGAACCGATGTC
>JAYPJO010000124.1:3407-4876 GCA_038128465.1 Gammaproteobacteria bacterium | reverse complement strand
GCCCGATCCAGTACAAAAACTTGAGACCTTTCAGTGCCAGCCCATGGGAAAACTCTGCGGGAAATAGAAATAGAATGCGGCGGATGAGTGTATACAAAATAGCCTTGCTCCATATTTGATCCACAATATAGTGCTTGAATTGAAAACTAACAAGTACGATTTAGATACTTGATAATTATCAATGAAATCAGGCCATTTGAGTGTATTTAAGGTATCATGTGCGGTTTTATTCAACGCACCATTACCAGATTACATTATCAACCCGCAGTAAGAGATCATATTATGCCGCAAAAGAAAATGATTGGAGCTTTGAAAGATTGGCTCTCTCAGCAAATTATTGGCCAGGAAAAATTACTGGATCGACTTTTAATTGCTCTTCTTGCAGACGGACACCTCCTGGTTGAAGGTGCTCCCGGGCTGGCAAAAACTAAAGCAATCAAGAATTTGTCTGAGGCCATCGAGGGTGATTTTCACCGCATACAGTTTACACCTGACCTGTTACCCAGTGATATTACCGGCACCGAAATCTTTCGTCCGGAAGACGGCAGTTTTACTTTCCAGCAAGGGCCTATTTTCCATAACCTGGTACTCGCAGATGAAATAAACCGGGCACCTGCTAAAGTTCAATCTGCCCTGTTAGAAGCTATGGCTGAACACCAGGTCAGTGTCGGCAGGGAAACCTTTCATCTGCCTGATTTATTTCTAGTTATGGCAACTCAGAACCCCATCGAACAGGAAGGTACTTATCCCCTGCCTGAAGCTCAGCTCGACCGTTTTTTAATGCACGTCACTGTGGGTTATCCTGATACAGAATCTGAAAGGAAAATATTACATCTGGTCCGTGATGAAGCTTTACATCAGAACCCAACCCCGCCTGCTGTAGTTCCACAAAAAGAATTGTTTGCAGCCCGTGAAGATGTACTCAATCTGCATATGGCTGAGGCTGTTGAAGAATATATCTTGCAGTTGGTCATGGCGACGCGAAATCCTGCGCCATATAGTGAAGATCTTGCTAAATGGATTGACTATGGCGCAAGCCCCCGTGGCACGATTTCTCTGGATGTATGTTCCAGAGCACATGCATGGCTCAAAGGCAAAGATTTTGTCAGCCCAGAGGATGTACATGAAATCTTTCATGATGTACTCCGACACAGAGTGCTGATCAGTTTTGAAGCAGAAGCTGCCGGCATTGATGCCGATCGGGTTCTTGATGAGGTCCTTACTCTGGTACCTTCTGCTTAACACGCTCTGGCAGGTCTGATATGTCACGTAAACGCGAGTTAAACATCCAGCATGACCAGTTCAGTTGCCGTGGTGCGACATTGGATTTACAGCAGTTACTCGATCAGCGTCACGTGGCACACGCCCTCGAATTGTATTATCAGTCTCGATCCAGGCTCGGCATGTCCGGCTCCCATATATCAAAAGTCAAAGGCAGAGGTGTCGATTTCGAAGAACACCGGGCTTAT
>JAYPJO010000124.1:2644-3397 GCA_038128465.1 Gammaproteobacteria bacterium | reverse complement strand
TCAACCGGGTGACGATATTCGCAGTATTGACTGGCGTGTCACTGCTCGTACTGGTCGGCCATTCACGAAAATTTTCCGTGAAGAACGTGAAAGACCAGTCATCATTGGAGTTGACCAAAGCCATCGTATGTTTTTTGGCAGTCAGGTTAGCTTTAAGTCAGTGGTCGCTGCTGAAGTGGCAGCCATACTGTGCTGGATGACGATTGACAACGGTGACAGAGTCGGTGGTGTGGTTTATTCAGATAGCAACAGTGAGATGGTCAAGCCACGTCGAGGCAAACGTTCTGCCTTGCGATTCCTGAGCGTATTGGCTGAATACAATCAGAATCTGGTTACTCAGCATACACCGGAAACAACAAACAAGTCCAAATCCAGCTTTCGGGATGCTCTGGAACACATCTATCGTATAACCCGGCCAGGTTCCACTATTTACCTTATCAGTGATTTTCGTGAAATGGACACTGTCTGCCTGCAATACATGCAGCAACTCTCCTTACATAATAATCTCACCTGTATATTTATTTATGACATTCTGGAGACGCAACTACCACAACCAGGGGTTTACAATATAACCAATGGTGCTGAGATGGACACCATAGACACTTACTCCACAGAGCTCAGGAAAAACTATCATCAGGCTTTTGAGGAAAAATTACAAAATCTGCATAGCGAATTAAACTTATTAAAAGTCCCGTTAATCAGCCTCAGAACTGACCAGCTGGTCCTGGAGCAGCTAGAAACATGGAACCAGAA
>JAYPJO010000124.1:0-2634 GCA_038128465.1 Gammaproteobacteria bacterium | reverse complement strand
CCCATTAAGCCAACTGGCGGATATCCATCTGCCTGACCCCGTCAGTATCTGGCCTCTGGCGCCGGGCTGGTGGGTTGTTATTGCATTACTTCTGGCGCTAGCTGGCTGGCTGATTTTTCATGCAATTCAAAAAATAATTCTCAATCGGCGATTACTGGTTGCCCAACATGAGCTGACCAAGGCGTACCAGTCATATCGTGAGACGCTTGAACAGGAGAATTCCGATGAAAACCAGGCAGGGCTGGATTATTTATACGCGGTGAATGCTGTGCTTAACCGGGTTGCCCTGTATATTGATAAATCAAACAGTCGAGAAATTGCCAGATTAAGTGGACAGTCCTGGCTTGAATACCTTGATCATTGCAGTAGTGGCTCAGAGTTTTTAGACGGACCAGGTAAAGTACTTTCAGAAGGCCAGTATCGCCCCATTTTTGCCGGAGAAGTTGAAGCACTGTATAAGCTTGCACAAAACTGGATTGACAACCTCTACAGAAAGCAAAATCTTGGCAAAACAGATTCAAGCAATACCATAAAGGTGGCGGCATGATTGAATTTCAATGGCCCTGGGTATTTATTTTTTTACCCTTACCTTACCTGGTAAACCGCCTGATGCCACGTGCGGACATCATTGAAGCACCTTTATTTGTTCCATTTTTCAATTCCCTGAAAACTGCCGTTAATGCCAGCCCCAGAACAGGTAGCCGCAGTCTGATTTTAACCATTCTGGCCTTAATGAGCTGGTTCCTCCTGGTACTGGCAGCCAGCAGACCGCAATGGGTCGGGGAACCTGTTCAGTTGCCAACAACAGGACGCGATCTTATGTTGTCTGTAGATATATCGGGCAGTATGGAAGCGCAGGATATACAACTTTCCGGACAAAATGCCACACGTCTGGAAGTTGTCAAGTCAGTAGTCGGTGATTTTGTGGAAAGACGTACCGGTGACCGGCTTGGATTGATACTATTTGCCGCAAGAGCCTATACGCAGGCTCCTCTCACATTTGACCGTGAAACGGTTGGTATCTTACTGGAAGAAGCAGAAATTGGCATTATCGAAGAGAATGCCACAGCCATTGGCGATGCAATCGGTCTTGGCGTCCGCCACCTGCGTGAACGCCCCGAAGCCAGCCGGATACTGATCCTGCTGACCGATGGTGTCAATAATGCAGGTCAGGTTTCTCCCCTTCAGGCTGGTGACCTGGCATTTCGTGAAGGCATAAGGATTTATACCATTGGTATTGGTGCTGAAAGTTCAGCTCGCTCTTCTATTTTCAGCTCCAGGGCTGTCAATCCTTCTGCCGACCTGGATGAAGAAACTTTGACACAGATTGCAGAAAATACCGGAGGCCGTTACTTCAGAGCACGCAACCTGGAAGAACTGGAAGAGATTTATGCAGTACTTGATGAACTGGAACCCGTAGAACAGGAAGATGAAACTTTTCGCCCGACTATGGCATTATTTTACTGGCCTCTGGGTATCTGCTTATTCATCAGTTTCTTAATAGCCTTAAGCAGACTCCCAGCTATTATAAGCTGGAAAAATAGTACAAATGACCCTATATCTTTGGCAGAAAATAATTATTAGATGAATGTTATGACAACTTTTATCGAAAATTTTCATTTTCTCCGCCCTTTATTTTTACTGGGCCTGATCCCTGCTGCCATTTTAGTCGCAACACTAGGCTTTCTTCATAGCCGCAATTCAAGCTGGCACAAGGCAATTGATGCCTCCCTGATACCATATTTACTCGAACAAAACACCCGCTCAAGGCAGCATTTACCCCTCTACGGACTTCTCAGCATCTGGGTACTAGCCATCATTGCCCTGGCAGGACCAGCATGGCAGCAAATACCCTCACCAGTACAGGAACGTGAAGATGCTATGGTTATTGTTCAGGACCTGTCATTGTCGATGTATTCTACTGACCTGAATCCAAGTCGTCTGGTTCGTGCCCAGCGTAAATTGATTGATATTCTGAATAGTCGCAAAGAAGAAGGCCAGACCGCGCTGGTAGTTTATGCTGGTAGTGCTCACACAGTTACCCCGCTAACTGATGACATAGCCACCATCAGAAACATGGTTTCCGCATTGGATCCCAATATTATGCCTTTACTGGGCAGCAACCCGGCCGAAGGTATCCGGCTTGCTGTTGAGCTACTGAACAACGCTCAATTGCCTGAAGCAACCATCATGCTCATTACCGACGGTATAAACATAGCCGATATCGGCGCTATACGGGATATCCTTGATAATACATTGCATAATTTGGTGGTGTTAGGGGTCGGGACCGATGAAGGTGCTCCTATTCCGACAAATGAAGGCTTTTTAAGAGATCAGAACAACGCCATTGTGATTCCACGCCTGGATAGCAGTTTACTCCAGAATCTTGCAGATACTGTCAATGGCCGATTCACCGAAGTGCTGCTGTCAGACAACGATTTTGAATACTTGTTGGAGCAGAGCTTACTCGACGAAAACCGAAATCTCAGAGATGTCGATCAGGAATTTGACACCTGGGCTGAAGCCGGGCCTTGGTTATTATTGATCGTATTACCGCTGGCAGCCATGGCATTTCGTCGTGGCTGGCTTCTGAGCCTAGCATTACTCATCGTCATTAATCCCCAACAACAGGCC
>JAYPJO010000123.1:4338-6189 GCA_038128465.1 Gammaproteobacteria bacterium | reverse complement strand
GGTTGGAGGGCTAGAGTGCTATCCCGTCAGTGGCGAAATTACTTATGGCCTGGAAAGGCTGGCCATGTACCTGCAGGAAAAAGATTCTATATTCGATGTGGTATGGGCTGACTCCCCCTCTGGCGTTGTCAGCTATGGCGATGTGTTCCACCAAAATGAAGTTGAAATGTCGGCCTATAACTTTGAGCACGCTGATATTGATACCCTGTTCGGGCTTTTCGATGAATGTGAACAACAATGTCAGGCGCTTTTAGAGAGTGCTTTGGTCTTACCTGCATATGAGCTGGTATTGAAAGCGTCACATTATTTCAATTTGCTGGATGCTCGTTCTGCAATTTCAGTAACAGAACGCCAGCGCTTCATATTACGTGTGCGCAGTCTTGCCCGCGCAGTTGCACAAGCCTACTACAAATCCAGAGAAAAATTAGGTTTCCCCTTGGCCCCGGACGAATTAAAGAAAGAGTTGCTGAAGCGCAAAGAGGGCATTGGTTAATGTCGCAATCCACATTATTGCTGGAAGTTGGCACCGAAGAGCTGCCCCCAAAAGCTCTCCTTTCTCTTTCAGGTGCCTTTAAAGAAGAAATCGCAAAGAGGCTACGCTCGGCCGAGCTGAATTTTACAGAAGTTGAATGCTTTGCCAGTCCTCGGCGACTGGCGCTCAAAATTCACGCGCTTGACAATAAACAACCCGATCGTTCCGTTGAGCGTTTTGGGCCTGCCATACAAGCAGCATTCGATGAGCATGGTAAAGCCAGTAAAGCCGCAGAAGGATTTGCCAGGTCCTGTGGTGTTAGTGTTGACCAGCTAGAGCAAAAAAATGATGGTAAAACTGACAAACTTTTCTTTTGTGTAAAACAAACTGGTGAGCGCACTATTGCATTGCTTCCTGCGTTAATTAATGATTCACTAGCTGCCTTGCCTATCCCCAGGCGCATGCGCTGGGGGAGTTCCCGTGAAGAATTTGTCCGTCCTGTGCACTGGGTGACGCTGTTATTTGGCAGTCAGCTTATAGAGGCCAAAATCCTTGGAGTTCAAACTGACGCATATACTTCTGGCCACCGGTTTTTACATCCGGGCAAAATAAAACTAAAAAGCGCTGACGAATACCCTAAAAGACTGATTACCAAAGGAATGGTTGAACCATCATTCCAGAAAAGAAAAGAAAAAATTCGTGACCTGGTTTTAAGTGAAGCACTGTTAAAAAACGCCACGGCTGTAATCGAAGAAAGTTTGCTTGAAGAGGTAACCGCTTTGGTTGAGTGGCCGGTTGCCTTAACAGGAAATTTTGATCCTGCTTTTCTGGAGGTGCCTAAGGAGGCGATTACCTCATCTTTAACAAAGCATCAAAAATATTTTTATCTGGTTGATAAAAATGAAAACCTGCTGCCACATTTTATTACTATCAGCAATCTTATCAGCAGCGATCCGCAACAAATTATTAAGGGCAATGAAAAAGTTATCGGACCACGGCTGGCTGATGCGTCATTCTTTTTTGAACAGGATAAAAAGCACCGTCTTGAATCACACATCGATAATTTAAAACGAGTTGTTTTTCAAAATGAATTAGGGTCTCTGTTTGATAAAACTCAACGAGTCAAGCAACTTGCTGAATTCATGGCCCTGCAATTAAAGATGGATTCTGTGGATATACTCCGTGCTGCCGAATTATCCAAATGCGATCTTCTTACCAATATGGTTGGGGAGTTTGCCGATTTGCAGGGCATCATGGGACATTATTACGCTCTTAATGATGGTGAGACTGCTGCTGTAGCGCTTGCTCTTGAGGAGCAGTACTTGCCTCGTTTTGCCAATGACCGCTTGCCATCAAGTGGCTGTGGAATAATTTTGGCC
>JAYPJO010000123.1:0-4297 GCA_038128465.1 Gammaproteobacteria bacterium | reverse complement strand
TAGCTGCATACAACATGCCATTACTACATACACGTCAGTTTCTAATAAAAAAGAGCTGACACAAGAAATCATGGATTTTATTTTTGATCGGCTGCGCGCATATTATGCTGACCTCAATATCAGTGCCGCTGTTTTTCAAGCCGTAGATGCTGTAAGACCAAATAGCCCGCTGACTTTTAATCAACATATTCATGCTGTGAATCATTTTGCCGGCCTTAATGAAGCTGAAGCCCTGGCTGCCGCTAACAAACGGGTAGCAAACATTCTAACCAAAGCCAGCCTGACTTCTGATGCCAGTATTAATAAAAACTTGCTAGAAGAGCCTGCCGAGAAATCGCTCTTTGAAGCTCTACAGGCTGTACTGAAAAAAACGGACCCGTTAATACAAAAACAGCAATTCCAGGAAGCCTTATCACAAATGGCTTTGTTACAGGAGCCACTTGACCATTTTTTCGAAACTGTCATGGTCAATACCGACGATGCCCAGCTACAAGAGAATCGCCAAGCTTTGCTCATGCAAATTCGTCAGTTATTTTTACAGATCGCAGACATTTCCTATCTGCAAAGCGCCTGAATGAACTCCCAATCACTAGTAATTCTGGACCGTGACGGAGTGATTAATCGAGACTCGGATAACTACATCAAGTCTGTAGATGAATGGGAGCCCATCTCCGGTAGCATCACAGCTATCGCCCGACTCTCCAAGGCCGGTTTCAAAGTTGTCGTTACAACAAATCAGTCTGGCCTGGCACGCGGCTATTTCAACGATATCAGTCTAGCCAACATGCACAGTTATATGTGTTCACTGGTTGAACAGGAAGGCGGCAGAATTGATGCTGTATTCTATTGCCCTCATGGCCCTGATGATGGCTGCTCCTGTCGCAAACCATTGCCCGGCTTACTTAACCAGGTTGAAGATGAGTTTCAAATGAGCGTAGCAGATGCTTTTTATGTCGGCGATACTGAAAAAGATATTGATGCAGCATTATCCAAAAATTGTCTGCCGATTCTGGTCAGAACAGGAAAGGGGGCCACTGTTGAAAACCTGTTAAGTCCTGAAAAAAATGAACATGTCATTATCGTTGATGATTTGGCCGCCGCAGTGGACTATATTCTGGCTTGAAGTTTTCATAAAACTTTTTATGCAAATACTATTTTTATTTATTCGCTCCTGTATTTTTTATGTTGGCTTTTTCAGCTCACTTTTTATTTGTGCAATATTATGTCTTAGCGTTGGCCAGCTGTTATCTCTACCACAACGCTATAAGTATTTTTTATTCTGGAACAGGTTCGTATTGTGCTGGTTACGAATCTGTTGTGGCATAAAAGTTATCATAAAAGGAAAGGGAAACATTCCTGCTCACCCTTTTGTCATACTCAGTAATCATCAGAGTCCATGGGAAACAATTTTTTTATATCATTTGTTTTCACCCGTATCAGCCATTCTGAAGCAAGAGCTTTTGCGCATCCCCTTGTTTGGCTGGTCATTGGCCATGCTAAAACCCATAGCCATTGACAGAAAACGCAAATTCAATGCCAGACAGGCCATTCTTGACCAGGGGAAAGAACGCCTGAAGCAACATATTGCGATATTAATTTTTCCTGAAGGAACAAGAGTTAAACCAGGGGATCACAAAAAATATCAAACCGGTGGTGCTGTACTGGCAATCGAAGCAGGTGCGAATATTTTACCTGTGGCACATAATGCCGGACATTGCTGGCCCAGCGGAAAATTCCTGAAATATCCCGGCCAGATAACTGTTGCTATCGGAACCCCTGTTAACACTAAAGGGGCAGCTGCAAGGGAGCTGACCGCTTCAGTAGAAAACTGGATCAGAGAGTCACAAGCCGGTTTGTAACTTCCTGTACTTTTCTGGCATTGCGCATGCCTGGCTGCCTTTTTTCTATTCTTTTTTTCTTTTTATTTTTTATTATTTTTCCGAGCGCATAAAACCCGGCATTAAACATCCAGATTGGAAACTGTCAGCGCATTGGTTTCAATAAAATCTCTGCGAGGTTCGACCTGATCTCCCATCAGGGTCGAGAAAAGCTGATCCGCTGCCATGGCGTCATTAATGGTAACCTGAGCCATTCTGCGGAAACCGGGGTCCATGGTTGTTTCCCAAAGTTGATCCGGATTCATCTCACCAAGCCCTTTATAACGCTGCAAGTAATGCCCTTTCATTCCGTCTGCCATAAGCCAGTCAAGAGCTTCTTTAAAGTTGCTCACATTCTTTTGTTTTTCTCCTCGCTGAACATAAGCGCCCTCTTCAAATAGTCCTTTTAAGGTCTCTCCCATTTCATAAATTTCTTTATAGTCCAATGACGTAAAGAATTCTGGCGTCAATGCCACTTTGCGTTTAACGCCATGAATCGTGGATGTTATGAGTGGCTCATACAGCCGTTCTTCCTCGTCATATTTGCTGGAAAAAACAAACAGTGCTCCTGAGACATTTGACTGAGCAACCCTGGCCTGCAGCTCTTCAACCCAGGCCTGAACTTCTTCTTCAGAAGCTAGTGACTCAGGTTTAAGTGGGCGTAGATAAACCAAAGCTTGTAAAACGTCATTGGGATAGTGCTGGGAGTGGCGTTTTATGATTTGCTGAACATGCCGATATTTATTTACCAACTCTTCCAGGGCCTGATCACTGATACCTGGTGCATCTATACTGACATGCAGGCTTGCTTCTTCAAGAGCTACCTGGATCTGGTATTGCGCCAGCTCCTCATCATCTTTTAAGTACTGCTCCTGTTTGCCCTTTCGAATTTTATATAACGGCGGCTGCGCAATGAAAATATGACCTCTCTCCACCAGTTCACGCATTTGACGGAAAAAGAAGGTAAGCAACAAAGTCCGGATATGAGAGCCATCAACATCCGCATCCGTCATGATTATGATGCTGTGGTATCTCAGGGCTTCTGGATTGAACTCTTCACCACCAATTCCGCAGCCTAAGGCCTTGATTAAAGTACCAATTTCAGCCGAGCTTAACATTTTGTCGAAGCGTGCTTTTTCAACATTCAGAATTTTGCCCTTGAGCGGCAAAATTGCCTGATTTTTACGGTTCCTGCCTTGTTTGGCTGAGCCGCCTGCTGAATCTCCCTCCACAATATATATTTCTGACAGGGCTGGGTCCTTTTCCTGACAATCAGCCAGCTTGCCAGGCAGGCCGGCCACATCCAACGCGCCTTTACGGCGAGTCATCTCCCTGGCTTTTCTCGCGGCTTCTCGGGCTCTAGCGGCGTCTATCATCTTGTTTACAATATTCTTTGCCTCAGCCGGATTTTCCATCAGGAAGTCTGAAAAATATTTACCCATTTCCTGTTCAACAGCGGTTTTCACCTCTGAAGAGACCAATTTATCCTTGGTTTGTGAAGAGAACTTTGGATCTGGGACCTTCACCGAAATAATTGCGGTAAGGCCTTCGCGGGCATCATCGCCTGAGGTTGATACCTCTTTGCCCTTTTTAGATTCCATTTCTTTATCGATATAGGATTTTAATACCCTGGTTAACGCTCCCCGAAACCCGGCTATATGCGTTCCGCCGTCACGTTGCGGAATATTATTGGTATAAGGATAAATATTTTCCTGATAGCCATCATTCCACTGCATAGCTACTTCAATGCCAATGCCATCATCTGTTTCTGTGGCAAAATGAAAAACTTTATTTATAGCAGTTTTATTCTGGTTTAAATAATCTACAAAAGCTCTAAGTCCGCCATCATACTTGAATATATCGACCTGCTCTGTACGCTCATCGCTCAACTCAATACAAATGCCCGCATTTAAAAAAGCAAGTTCACGTAATTTTTTTGCCAGCACGTCATAATGAAATTCGATATTGGTAAAGGTATCTACAGAAGGCTTAAAATGACACAAAGTTCCTGTATTGCTGGTCTCTCCAACGACAGCCAATGGCTCTTCAGGCACTCCGTGATGGTAAGTTTGCTCATGCACTTTGCCATCACGGTAAATAGTTAATTTCAGGTAAGAAGACAGCGCATTGACAACCGATACACCAACGCCATGCAGACCGCCAGAAACTTTATAGCTGTTATCATCAAACTTACCGCCGGCATGCAAAACCGTCATAATCACTTCAGCAGCAGAAACCCCTTCATCATGTATTTCTGTGGGAATACCTCTGCCGTTATCAGACACACTAACTGTTTCATCACTATGAATAACAACCTTTATCAAATCGCAGTGTCCAGCCAGGGCCTCATCAATGGAATTATCTACCAGTTCGAAAACCATATGATGCAATCCGGTACCATCATCGGTATCGCCTATATA
>JAYPJO010000122.1:3070-6234 GCA_038128465.1 Gammaproteobacteria bacterium | reverse complement strand
GTGCTGTTTTTTATCCATGTCCCATTGTAGCAAAGGCTTTACTTACTTAGTATGCTGATGGCAAAACCCTAAACCGATTTGGTATGAAAAAGAAACACCTGAGCAGACGACAACTTTGGCGCATAAAAAAAATACAGGAAGATTATGCTGCCCGAGCTGAACGCAAACAGGGCCAGACTGATGACGAACCTGTCGCCGATGAGCTGGGGCCGGAACAAAAAGGGCTGGTTATTTCACATTTTGGTCAACAGCTGGATATAGAAGCGCTGGAGGGTGAGCAAGCCGGCGACCTGTTCCGTTGTCATCAACGCAGCAATCTGGAACCATTGGTAACTGGCGATCATGTCATCTGGCGTCAGGCTGAACCCACTGGGGTAGTCGTCGCAAACCTGCCACGCAACTCTTTTTTACAACGACCAAATAATTTTGGTGAATTAAAACCGGTAGCCGCCAATATTGACAAGGTGATCATTGTTATAGCGCCTGAACCTCTGGCTCATCCTAATTTAATAGACCGTTACCTGGTTGCAATAGAGAACAGCCAACTTAGCCCTCTACTCCTGCTGAACAAAATTGACCTGATGAATCCTGAACAGCAAACCGGGCTGGAGAAACTGCTGAGCTGCTACAGAACTATCAGCTATGACACCCTGAAAGTATCAGGCAAAACCGGTGAAGGTATTAACCAGCTACAGGACTACCTGGAAGGACAAACCAGCATTTTTGTCGGCCAGTCAGGAGTCGGCAAATCAGCCCTGATCAATGCCCTGTTACCTGGCGTAAACACGCTGGAAGGAAGTCTAAGCAAAACGCTGGATAAAGGCCGTCACACCACCACCTCTGCCCGCCTGTTTCACTTTCCCGGTGGTGGCGACCTGATTGACTCGCCGGGAATTCGTGAATTTGCCATGTGGCATATGAGTCCGGCTGAAGTGTTTTACGGTTTCAAAGAGTTTCGTGATTTTCAGGGGCAATGCAAATTCCGTGATTGCCAGCATAAGCAGGAACCCGGCTGTGTACTTAAGGCAGCGGTTGATGCAGGTAAAATCCAGGAACAACGCATCAACAGTTACCAGCAGATTTTGCAATCCTTGGGTGAATGACATACCTTTGCCCAGGGAACCTCTGATTAATTCCATGATGGCCGAGACGCAGGCATTTGAGAGCACAGAGCAAGGCGGATTGCGCAGGCAATGGCCGACACCTTTGGCAAACAAGCCAACACAGCTATGTGCTCTCAAGGCCACGTCCCGTAAGGGTTTGGCCGTATTGGCGCGTTCACTTCGTTGCAGTTCTCGCCGTATAGCATTGGCATGCGGCCTTCAAACTGCGCCTTGTGATCATCGCCAATAAACCTCAAACTCGGCTCTTCAGCGAATTAATCAGAGGTTCCCTAGCCTTTAGTCAGCCTCACGGACGCTTATGAACCTGGACCTCATTATTGAACCCGAACAGCTTGAATCCACTCTGGATCAGCCTTCTATAAAAATAATTGACCTGTGCCAGGATCAAAACTATGTCCAGGTGCATATTCCAGGCGCCATTCATATAAGCCCGACTGAACTGGTCTGTGGGATTCCGCCGGCCACGGGCAAACTACCTGCCCTTGAACAGTTAAACAGCCTATTTTCTCGCATAGCCTATGACCCGCAACAGCATATCGTGGTTTATGACGATGAAGGTGGTGGCTGGGCAGGTCGCTTCATCTGGACCCTTGATGTGATTGGCCACAAGCAATACTCCTACCTGAATGGTGGCATACATGCCTGGCTGAATGAGGAGCATCCCACAACTTCGGCGGTGCCGGATATAAACCCTGTGCAGACAGATCTGACTATTGATCAGCGAGTGATTGCCTCCATGGATGATGTGCTCAATGCCATTGAAGATAATGACACCAGGATCTGGGATGCACGTTCAGCTGAGGAACATTCTGGCTTAAAAATTACTGCCCAGCGTAATGGCCATATCCCGGGAGCGGTTAATCTCGACTGGCTGCACACTATGGATAAAGACAATAACCTGCGTTTATTACCACTGGAAAAACTAAGGGACATGCTAACTGCGCTGGGAATAAAACAAGGCGATTACATCATTACTCATTGTCAGACGCATCATCGTTCCGGCCTGTCTTACCTGATCGCTAAAGCACTTGGGTACAGTGTAAAAGCCTATGATGGTTCCTGGTCAGAATGGGGCAATCATCCTGACACGCCGATAGAAACCGGATAGAAAAGCTGAATGAAATCCCTGTTTATATTTTTTCAGCATATAGTACCGCAACATTTTTTGTCACGCTGTGTTGGATTGCTGGCCTCCTGCAGAACCGGTTTTGTTAAAAATCTGCTAATCCGAACATTTATAAAAAAATATAAGGTGAATATGGCTGAAGCCTTGGTTAAAGACGCTGATGACTTTGCCTGCTTTAATGATTTTTTTACCCGTGAGCTGGAACCAAATGCCCGCCCGTTAGACCCGGATAGCGAAGCGATTATCTGCCCGGTAGATGGCGCCGTCAGCGCAATTGGCAATATAGATGTTGAGCAAGTATTCCAGGCAAAAGGTAAATCATTTTCACTAAGTGCCTTACTGGGTGGTGAGCAAAAACTTGTTGATTATTTTCATGGCGGAAAATTTGCTACCCTTTACCTGTCACCTCGCGATTACCATCGTATTCATATGCCCCTGACGGGGACGCTGGAAGAAATGATTTATGTTCCCGGTAAGCTGTTTTCAGTTAACCAGACCACTGCTGAAAATATTGATGAGTTGTTTGCCAGGAATGAACGCGTTGTCTGCATATTTGAAACAGACCTTGGCCCAATGGCGCTTATCCTGGTAGGCGCAATGATCGTCGCCAGTATAGAAACAGTCTGGGCAGGGCAGGTCGCACCCAGTAAACTGAAATTACATACAGAGCGCTACCAGGAGCATTCCCCTATAACAATCCGTCGCGGCGAAGAAATGGGTCGATTCAAACTGGGCTCCACTGCCATTGTGCTCTTTCCACCCAATGTAATGAACTGGGACAGCTCATTACAAACAGCTAGCCCTGTTCTGCTAGGCCAAAAACTTGGTGACTTTTCTAAAGCACAATAAATATCCGATTCAGGCTTTCTCCCGTGACATGGTCTGTTCCTGGTCACTGGGAGCGACGGCGCTCA
>JAYPJO010000122.1:0-3060 GCA_038128465.1 Gammaproteobacteria bacterium | reverse complement strand
TTGACGCAAGCGCAGATCAGTCATAAAACGTTGACGCTGTTCTTCGGCATCAGTGAGTTCAAAATAACCATTGGCAATTTCCATACCACCCATGACCAGTTCGAATCGCCTGGCAACATCAATGCCATCGTCATTTTTATCAATCCTGGCAAGGGCAGCCTGCGAGGTCGGATAATCATAAATAAAAACGGGCGTCTGTAATTGCGGTTCTATCAGGTGACTGAACAGAAGATTCAGCCACACATCTTTGCTGACTGTTTGGAACTCAATCTCGACCACTTTTTTGAGTCTATCCGCAAGCTCTTCTGCAGTAGCTGTATGCGGATTTATTCCAAGATAACCCTCAAAGAGATCCTGGAAACTCAGTCGTTGCCACGGTTTTTGCACAAGATGGTCTTTCGGGAACAGGCTGCAAACCAGCTCCATCAATTCATCCATTAACTGATGTTCATCATAGCCGGGCTGATACCATTCCAGCAGGGTAAATTCAGGATTGTGCCTGATGCCAGTTTCAGCGCTTCTGAAGGCTTTACAGATCTGGAAAATCGGACCACTACCTGCAGCAAGCAAGCGCTTCATTGCAAATTCAGGAGAGGTCTGCAGATACAAAGTTCGTGGTTCAAATTCTGAGTCGCCAGGATGAGCTGCTGTTATTGGCTCCAGGTTTAGATCAGTACCTGTTGCATTTGATAGTACAGGTGTTTCAACTTCAAGGACTTTGTGCTGTTCAAAAAAAGTTCGAATAGTTTTTAGCAGGACTGCTCTGGCTCTAAGAAGATCTTTATCTGAACCTGGTCGCCACTGTTCATGATTCATGGCGCCATACCCCTATCACGGTAATTACTGTTTAGCGCGGTTCTGATATTCCCCGGTTCTGGTATCGACACGTAGCACATCGCCTATCTCAATAAACAGAGGTACTTTAACCACGGCACCAGAACTTAATGTGGCCGGTTTAGTCCCTCCCTGGGCTGTATCCCCTTTCAGACCAGGGTCGGTATCTGTGACTTCCAGTTCAACAAAATTGGGAGGGCTGACGGATATCGGCGCATCATTCCAGACTATTACATTGTAAACATCCTGCTCCTTGAGCCAGTCCCGGGCTTCTGTAATCGCATTACTATCAGCAGCAACCTGATCAAAACTGCCATCGGTTTTCATGAAATGCCAGAATTCACCATCACTGTAGAGGTATTCCATTTCCAGCTCCATGACATCAGCCGCTTCAATCGACTCACCTGATTTAAAAGTACGCTCCCAAACCCGGCCATTCATTAAATTACGGAACTTAACCCGATTAAAAGCCTGACCTTTGCCAGGTTTAACAAATTCATTTTCCAGAATAGAACAGGGGTCACCATCTAGCAACACTTTTAAACCGGATTTAAATTCATTGGTTGAGAAACTAGCCATGTCTTTCCTCTATCTGACATTCAATAAGGCAGGCATGATAAGTAAAGCGCCACTAGAATTCCAGCTAACGACAATAAAAGTCTTAAACCCTGTTGTTTAATTCCGTTATCATGGACACATGTTGAAGACTATCCCATTGCGCTCTCAGCTCAGCTGGCAGGAATGTTTGGCCGACCTGATTACTGACCCTTTCGAATTACTTGAACTGCTGAATCTTAAGGCAGAGCAGCTTAACCTGAGTACGAAAGTCTTACGTGAATTTCCATTACGCCTGCCTCGCAGTTTTGCTGATCGCATGCAGGCCGGAGATCCTAATGATCCCTTGCTATTACAGGTGTTACCACAGCAACAGGAACTTGCAGAACATTCTGGCTACAGTATTGACCCGCTGGCTGAACAGAATTTTAATCCAGAGCCGGGCATCCTGCACAAATATGCCGGCAGAGTATTGCTAATGCCAAGTAGCAGTTGTGCCATTCACTGCCGTTATTGCTTCAGACGGCATTTCCCTTATGCCGAAAACCGCCCGGATAAAAAACAATGGCGCGACAGTCTGCAATATATAAAAGCTGATAAATCAATTACTGAAATTATTTTAAGCGGTGGAGACCCACTGGCTATTTCAGATAAACACCTGGAATGGCTGCTGGAGCACATCAGTGTTCTTCCCCATATCAGTCGCATCAGGATTCATACCCGTCTGCCAATTGTCATTCCACAAAGAGTCAGCCAGACCCTGTGTGATCTGCTAGTGCGTTATCCACTTCGTTTCATTGTTGTCCTGCATGTAAATCACGCCAGGGAGCTGAATGAAGAGGTCAGGGCAACATGTGACCGGTTGAAAGATGCAGGGGTAGATTTATTTAATCAGAGTGTTTTGTTAAAAAATATTAATGACAGTCCCGAAACGCTTATCGAGTTAAGTGAGCGATTATTTGCCTGTGGTGTCCTGCCTTACTATCTACATATGCTGGACAAGGTCAAAGGCAGTGCTCATTTTGCTGTCAGTACAAAAAAAGCGCTATACATAATGAGCAGACTTCGTGCCAGCCTGCCGGGTTATCTGGTGCCGACATTAGTAAAAGAACAGGCTAATGAGCCCAACAAGACACCGGTTTACCTGTGAATTAAATTCAATAAATGTTGATAACTGAACTACAATAATTGAATTAACACAGGGATTGTTCACAAGAGCCATGGATCGCCAGGAAACCATAAGCATTCTCGTTCTTTCAAATCAGGCACATGTTATAAACCCCATTCTCGCAGGCATGAGGGATGAAAAACAAAACCTGATTGCTCAGCTTATCAACAGCACTATGCAATTACAGGATAAAACCAGGCATCAACACTGGGATCTTGTTCTGTGCAGCGATGATTCCGCAGTTTCACCAGGAGATATCGCAGCAGCATTACAGTCAGAAGGTAGGGATTTACCGATAATTTATCTCTACGACGACAATTCCCCAACAAACACTGATGGCCTAATCCAGACCGGCATAAACGATTATCTTGAGTTAACACAAACTGAAAAAATACGCGCTGCAATCAAACGGGAGGTTAAACTCCAACGACTATCTCATAACTATCGTTGACGTGACTCCCTAAAACGAGTCCAGTATTTAAGTTAGAAATTAACTTAAACTA
>JAYPJO010000121.1:0-6235 GCA_038128465.1 Gammaproteobacteria bacterium | reverse complement strand
CGCTCAACCAGGATCAGAGCTTCACCCTGCCAGTAATAGGCATTTGGGGCCAGCCTGCCCTGCGGATATTCTTCTATCATTTGCTGAAATACCTGAATCGATGCTTCAAATTCGGCATCATTCAATAACAGATTTCTGGCATCCTGATATAACTCTTCTTCAGATCTTGGTTCTACATTTGCAGAGTCATTTAATGCAATAGTTGACTGACTGTTGTTGCCCGTCAGCGGGATATCCTGCCCCGGTGTTTCGCCTGAAACAGGGAAACCAGCATTATTGGCAGCTGTGCTATTGCCATTCGGGTTCAGCGCAGTCTGCGCTGCAGATTCTAGTGCTGTTGGCTCATCAAGCGAACCAGGGAAGTCAAATACCTGACCACCAGAATTAAAATCAAGTCCGGCTATACCTGAAGTTATACGCTGATTCAGTTCACTGATGCGGTTATCAACATCCAGATAACGATCACGCTGTTCATTTTCCATGCGCCTGATCTGATAGGTCTGTTCTTCAACCAGACCCCGCAAAGTTTGTACTTCACGCTGCAGAGCTTCAACCATGTTGTAGAGCATGACCTGAACTTCATTATTAACGGATTGGTTGCCTGCTGAAGCTGACTGGGTAGTATTTGTGGAAGTCTGGTAATTATTCGCACCAGCCTCAACGACCTGTACCTGAGAAAAGGCAGTGCCGGAAGAACCAAGAAAAATTACTGCTGCAAGCAGAATCGATTTAAATTGAGAGGCTTTGCTAGGCAAGGCATTACTAGGCATATAGGCATCCCAAAAAAACAAGCCGGGCGAACCCGGCTTGATGAACTGAATAATGCTTATTGAATCTCCACACGGCGATTACGGGCATAAGCAGCTTCTGACGTACCAGGATCAACCGGTTGTTCCTCACCATAGCTGATAATTTCCAGCTGATTGGATGAAACACCCTGAACCTGCAAGTATCTTTCAACTGCCTGGGCACGACGCTCACCAAGAGCCAGATTATAATCACGGGTGCCACGCTCATCAGCATGGCCTTCCAAACGATAACGCAGCGAAGGATTTTCCATCAGACGGTTTGCATGATGAATCAGAGCTTCACGGGCTTCAGCATTCAGATCAGAACGATCAAATTCAAAATAGAAAACAGTAGTCGCCAGGGCATTGTCTCGTTCACGAATCTGCGCTGCAGTCAGGCCACCGGAGTTGTCACCCATAGCGTTTGCATTTCCGCCACCAGTATTATTTCCACCATTCATGGATCCGTTATTGTTATCACCCATTGTGTCTGAGCCATTGCCCATATCATCAGTGGATGATTGGCATGCTGCCAAAAACAGCGCAAAAACAGCAACCACACTCAATTTATAAAATTTGTTATTACGCATAACCTTTTATACTCCTCTCAATTCTTCTTTTTTCCAACGCCAAACCTGTTATTACACAAGTGATTCTATACAATCCAGCCAACGCGGAATAATACCTCACCATTCACTACTAATCCAGAAATGGCGACCATGAAGGTTCCCTGACATTACCTTGCGCGGATGGTATCTGGAACTTGACTCTGCCGTCAATGGATACTGCGTTTAAAATGCCTCTATACCACTTTTTTGAGGCATAAATCACCATGCTGGCATTTGGCGCAATACTTGGTGATTCATCCAAGGCAGTTTCAGTCAGAATACGGATAGTTCCGCGCTCCAGATTTAATACCGAAATATGGAAATCATCGTTATTGTCGAAGCGATGAACCAAAATCATATTGTTACCATCTCGTAACAACCTGGCCCTGGCATTATAGTTTCCTTCAAAGGTTAAACGCTCCTCCCAGCGTGTTTCCAGATCAACCTGGTATATCTGTGGTGTATTGCTTCGTTCTGAAGTAAAAATCAGACCTGAGCCATCCGGCGTCCAGCTTGGCTCGGTATCAATAGCAAAGTGGTTGGTAATTCTTTGTAAGCCCCGGGTTCGCAAGTCCAGTATATAAATATCCGGATTACCGTCTTTCGATGAAACCATCGCCAGACGATTGCCATCAGGTGAAAAACTTGGCGAACTGTTTATTCCTGTAAAATCCGTTAACTGCTCACGCACACCACTGCTGATATCCTGTATAAATATTTGCGAGCGGCCTGTTTCAAATGATACATAGGCAACCCGACTGCCATCAGGGGACCAGGCTGGAGACATAATGGGCTCTTCTCCCTCCCAGAGCGTGCGTGGTCTGCCGCCGTCGGTATCAGCCATTTCCAGGCGATAGGGAAATTGACGGGTCTGATCTTCTGTGACATAAAGTATTTTGGTTGAAAAAGCCCCGCGCACACCGGTGATTTCCTCGAAAACAACATCACTGATTTTATGAGCGATATCACGTAACTGCTGTTCATTACCGGTAATCACCTCACCAAACAGACGCTCTTCCCGTAAAACATCAAAAAATTCATATTGCACCTGGATCAACTGACTGTTGTCGTTACGGGAAACTTTACCCACCAGCAGGTAGTCAGACCCGAGAAAACGCCAGTCACGGAAATAAACTTCATCCTGCTCGTGTGGCTGACTCAGCATATTGGCCGGATCAATCGGCGCAAATTCACCTGTATTTCGAAGATTGCTACTGATAACCTCATCGACATTTTCGCTTAACACGCCAAACCCTTCCCATTCAAAGGGAACCACAGCTATAGGCACAGGGTTATCCACCCCCTGGGTAATGACAATATTTAACTGTGCTTGAGCCAGAATGGGCAGAAGTGCAGCACAAGCCAAGATGCAACGACAAATCTTATTGATCAACGTAGTAAATCCTCTGGTCTGAAGGTAATGGTCAGGTTTCTGAAGCTGGCTTCAAACAGACTGGTTGACATATCCTGTAATTCAGGAAAACGTTCTGCTCTTCTGACAGCCTGTTCAACGGACCGGTCAAAGGCAGCATTGCCGCTGCTTTGTATGACATCAACAGAAATCACTTCACCGGTTGGAACCAGCCTGATCGCCAGAACTGCTGTCATACCATTTCTGGCACTGGGTGGTATATCCCAATTACTGGCAATGACGTTATTGATAATGGCCACATAAGTATCAACTGCACGGGCATCAGCAGCGGCCTGTTGCGCTGCAAGTGCCTGCTGTCTGGCCAGTTCAGCCTGCCTTGCTGCTTCCTGTTCACGTGCAATCTGGGCCTGACGCTCTCGATCCAGTCTTTCCTGTTCAACCCGGGCCTGCTCGCGCTCGCGAGCCTGTCGTTGTGCTTCTGCTTCAGCTTCTTGCTGACGGCGTTGTGCCAATTCCTGTTCTCTGCGCTGCTGCTCTAGTCGTTGCGCCTCCTGTTGCCGCGCCTCTTCCTCGCGTGACCGCTGTGCAGCAGCTTCCTGTTCACGTTGTCTTTGTGCCTCTGCATCACGGGCTCTTTGCAGCTGCAGTTCCTGCAGACGTCTTAAACGCTGAGGGTTGTCCTCAGCAGTAGTTGCATTGATGTAAACAGGTTCATCGAGGTTAACCATGTCACTGTTCAAAACAGGATTATAAAAAATAATATAAATCAGAAGTCCATGTATCAGAATGGCAGCAACAACTGCAGGTGGATAACCTTCATGCTTGAGTAGTAATGCCATAGGGTGGAAAGGGAGCATTGATTATTCCTGCTTTTTAACTATGGTAAATTACAATTCGTTATTGTGTCAGGGTTGGTGGTTGAGTAATCAACCGTACACTCGGTGCACCTGCATCTTCCAGAGTCGCCATCAGACTCATAACCAGGCCATAGTTTACCGCAGCATCAGCTTCCAGGAAAACTGGCACTCCAGGATTCTGATTCATGATTCTACTGACATTTTCGCCGATAGTTTCCAGAGGCACTGGTTCCGGATCTTCACTGAGTTCACCCAGGCTAATGTAATATAGACCCGCGGAGTCTATGGACACTACGAGAGTCAATTCATCATTATCATCCACAATTTCAGCGTCAGCTTCCGGCAAATCAACCCTGACACCCTGGGTAATCAATGGCGCAGTGATCATGAAGACAATCAGCAACACCAGCATGACATCAATCAACGGAACCACGTTGATTTCGGCCATGAGGCGTCTTTTTTGCCTGCGCATTTCCATAATGAAATCCCGGGCTAGTTTTCCTGGCGCTTGGTGTGAGCCTGACGATGCAGGATACTGGAAAATTCATCCATAAATGTGTAATAGCTATCAGAAATTGAATTTACGCTTGCCGAATAGCGGTTGAATGCCAGTACTGCAGGTATTGCTGCAAACAGCCCCATTTCAGTTGCAAACAGGGCTTCAGCGATACCGGGTGCCACAACCGCAAGACTAGCCTGACTCTGGTTGGCCAGATCAAAAAATGCATTCATGATGCCCCAGACAGTCCCGAACAAGCCGATATACACAGATACACTGGCGACGGTCGCCAGAATTGGCAGGTGTTTCTCCAATACCCGCTCTTCTCGCGACAGTGCCACTCGCATGGCCCGTTGTGAGCCCTCCATGACAGCATCTGAATCAATACCCGGCTGTTGTCTGAGGCGGGTAAATTCCTTGAAGCCTGAACGAAACAGGTTTTCCATACCAATAATACTGACATCTTCTGCTTTCAGCTTGTTGGTTCCCTCACGAAACAGCTGACTGAGATCCATGCCTGACCAGAACAGTTTTTCAAAATTGAACACTTCCCTTTCAGCATCCTTAATGATGATCCATTTTTGTACAATAATTATCCATGAGGCTACCGACAGACCAAACAAACTGAGCATGACCAGCTTTCCTATCCAGGTCGCGTCAACAATCATGCTCCAGATATTCATTGATTCACCCATGCTTGTTTTTTTCTCCCGGTTTTAAAGCATTTTCAGAAAAGTGCTTATTGATCCTGTGAAAATAAATCTTTGCTGTCACGTCCCTGCAATCCAAAATGGCGATAGGCATATTCTGTCACCATTCGACCTCGTGGTGTCCGTGTAATAAACCCCTGCTGTATCAGGTACGGCTCAAGTACATCTTCCACAGTTCCTTTTTCTTCACTAATAGCCGCTGCGATACTATCAATGCCGACCGGTCCGCCATCAAACTTTTCAATCATCGTCATCAGAAAACGACGATCCAGATGATCAAATCCATTTTTATCGATACTTAGCATATCCAGTGCTTCAGTGGCTATTTCCAGATTGATTGCACCTTCATACTTCACTTCAGCGTAATCCCTGACCCGGCGTAACAAGCGGTTCGCTATACGCGGAGTCCCCCGTGACCGCTTGGCAATTTCTTCTGCACCTGCTTCATCACACTGCGCCTGCAAAATATTTGCCGAGCGAATAACAATACTTTTGAGGTGCTGCACAGAATAAAATTCCAGTCGCTGCACAATACCAAAACGATCCCGTAAGGGCGAGGTTAACAAGCCTGCACGGGTTGTAGCCCCAACCAGGGTAAAAGGCGGCAATTCCAGTTTTAGTGATCGCGCCGAGGGCCCTTCACCAATCATGATATCCAGTTGATAATCTTCCATTGCCGGATACAGAATTTCTTCAACAGCTGGATTCAGGCGATGAATCTCATCGATAAACAACACATCACCGGATTCCAGGTTGGTCAGCATAGCCGCCAGATCACCAGCTTTCTCCAGTACCGGACCGGAGGTGCTTTTCAGGTCCACTCCCATTTCGTTGGCGATAATGTGAGAAAGCGTGGTTTTACCCAATCCTGGCGGACCAAAGATCAGGGTATGATCAAGCGCCTCATTTCGATTGCGAGCAGCAGAAATAAAAATTTCCATTTGCTCCTTAACACCTTCCTGACCAATGTAATCTGTTAATTTGGTCGGGCGAATAGCTACATCCTGCTGCAACTCAGTTGCAACAGCTTCTCCAGATATTAAACGATCTTCTTCAATCATATTTCGTCAGCTAAGCTGTTATCCAGATTGCATGCCTCTTAGAGCCAGTCGCACCAGCATGCTGGTTTCCAGCGTCTGTTCTTCGTCTTCCAGTTTCAAAACCACCTGATTGATAATTTTACTCGCTTCCTGTGGTTTATACCCCAGAGCAATAAGGGCATCTTCTGCTTCGCGCATTACCTTTGAGTTAGTTTGGCCCGAAACTGGTGCAGAAGTTCCATCAACTTCACTCAGATCACTCTCCTGGTACCAGTCATCAAGCTTATCACGCAATTCAATAACAAGACGCTCTGCTGTTTTTTTACCGACTCCCGGCAGGCGCACAAGTGCATTCAGATCA
>JAYPJO010000120.1:2906-6271 GCA_038128465.1 Gammaproteobacteria bacterium | reverse complement strand
TGTCGAGCCTGTGCAATCTTGATAGCTTCAATGACATTCTGTGAGTTGCCGCTGGTTGAGATTGCCAGGAGCACATCGCCTTCCTGGCCCAGTGCACGCACCTGCTTGGAAAAAATTTCTTCAAAAGAATAATCATTGCCAATGGAAGTAATGGTCGAAGTATCCGTAGTAAGCGCTATCGCTGGCAGGGGAGGACGTTCCCGTTCAAAACGGTTTATCAATTCGGCTGAAAAGTGCTGGGCATCGCCAGCCGAGCCACCATTGCCGCAGGCCATGATTTTTTTTTCATTGAGCAGGGCTTCCACCATTACTTTAGCCGCTTCCACAATGTCAGGACCAAGGGCTTCCATTGATTGCATTTTGCATTCAATACTTGCTGCAAAAAAGCCTTTAACCCGCTCCAGATAGTCCATACTCAGCTCTCAATGGTGAAATTGATAAATATTTTACTTCTTAAACGGCAATTCATTGCATTGCCGTTTGTAATTGTGTCAGACTGTACACAGCTAGTACAGATCTAGCGTAAATCTTACTCGTCTTTTTCAATCAATAACAGGAGGTTCTCCACAAATCTAACTATTAACACTGTCAATGTTATTGGTTTCCTGATTATTTCCACCTGGAGGCTGATAGTTTTTCTCAACTCGGTTCATTATTTTTCTTATTGGAGAGTGAGCATGGCAAAAAGATCACATAAGCGTTCGATCCATTATAGTGATGAAATGGTTGACCCTTACCATCGTCAAAAGGGCAGCAAAAGAAATAAAGATAAGTACAAACGCCGGCGTAGCAATGAGCAAGCCAATAATATCGTAGAGCTGAACAGCCTTCTTGATACCGCCTACAAAGCACAGCAACAAAAACTCCCCCTCGAAGCCAAAACACCTGCACAACAAAAATATATCAATGCCATTAAAAACAATTGCCTGACTTTTGGCCTTGGACCAGCAGGTACTGGTAAATCCTATTGTGCAGGGGCCCTGGCAGCTCAGGCCCTGGAATCAGGTCGTATTGAACGGATTATTTTCACCCGGCCGGCCGTGGAAGCCGGAGAGCAACTCGGATTTTTACCTGGCAAACTGGAAGATAAATTTTCAGTGTATATAGATGCCTTCAGAGATATTCTCAATGAGCGGCTTGGGCAGGGCGTTGTTGAGTACTGTTTGCGGCATGGACGTATTGTAGGTGCGCCTCTAGCCTACATGCGTGGTAAAACTTTTAACGAATCCACGTTTGTTATTCTGGATGAAGCACAGAATGTAACACCAAGCCAAATGAAAATGTTTCTCACACGTATAGGTGAAAATTGTAAAGTAGTGGTTAATGGCGACATCAAGCAAAGCGATATCAGAGGGCCAAACGGTCTGGATGATGCTGTTAAAAAATTACATGGCTTACCTGGTGTACATGTGCATACTTTTGAAAGGGCCGATTCTGTCAGAAGCGGATTGGTAAGACATGTGCTTGACCGTTATGAACCTGCATAAATAATCACCAGAATCCTAAACCGGCGTCAGTTGTTGTACAGACAGCTATAGTTTAAATATAGTCTGAAGTCAGCTAAGACGCCGGTTTCATACGGGCTTACTATATCTCAAAAGCATTTTTCACCCAGTTGATTACCGGTTTGCCATGCGGTTGGCAAATGCTGCAAACATCAAAACGAGCTGCAACCTTGTCATAAAGCCCTTGTTGGGTAAGGTACAGTTGAGCTGTTTTAATCAGTTTTTGTTGCTTATGGCTAGTAACGCTATCAAGGCCATCGCCAAATGCTGTTTTTTCCCGATAACGGACCTCAACGAAGACAATACTCTCATGATCCTGCATGATTAAATCAATTTCGCCGGAACGGCAATGATAGTTTTTATGCAGTAGCTTTAATTTTCTTTTCTTCAGATACCTCAATGCAAGCTGTTCATAGAACAGGCCTTTTTGTTGGGTGGGGCTTTGCGGTAAGGTACTGAACATTAATCGTCCTTGATTAACGAGGTGATATATTAAAAGCTATTGATTTTCATCTTCCAGCGGGCGGGCTATACCATCCTGCATGCTGGCCCAGTTCAATTGTCGTGTGATTCTGTTGTCGGCATCCAGACTGAGCACGCCGGTAGCACCAATAAAGGCATTGGCAGCACCTGTCTCTAGTTGTCGCAGGCGCGGATAAAGGCGAAAGGCATCAATACCAAAGGCCTGCAGACGCAGATTCTGCGCACTGGTCTGAGGGAACAGTGATTGTGCCGCCACTTTCAATTCATCATCCTGGGATAATAACCATGGGCTATCGCCAAAAATAATACCATTGAGATCGACATCTTCGAGGGTTCGGTTAAGGCCTGAATATATATCCTGGGTAGCGTATACCGGTATATCCCCGGCATAGAGGTAACCCAGGCTGGGATTAATCTGGCGAGCAGCCAGAGGTTCGGCAATTAAGAAAATGAAATCGACATCCTGGCGACGACGTTGTGAAAACTCCACTGAGGCATTAATGATGTCGCTGATCTGCTCACGTCGGTTTGCACTGTCACTTAAATTAAGTAACTCCTCAATGCTCTGGGTGTAATTAGTGTCATAGTATTTTTGGGCAACAATTTCGCCGCCCAGAATAGCCCATTGCTGGATGAAACTGTTGCGTTTACGTTGCTGCGCCTCACTCGTTGTATTTTGAGGACTCATTATGGCAGCAAAGCGATGGCCATCATTCCAGGCTTTTATGGCGAGTTGTCTGGCTTCACTTTCCGGAGAAAGGGCAAACTGGTAGAGCAAGTCGGAAGCAGATTGAGAGCCATCAATATTGTTCAGGGCCAGTGTTGGCACACCCAGATTACGCACCTGCTGAATCTGACTCAGGTTCTGTCTGAGAAGCGGGCCGATAATCATACCAGCTCCATCCAGTCGTGCCTGGTTATGCAGGCTGATTATATCGTCCGTACTGCTGGTATCATAAAATCGGATTTCCGGAACCTGTCCACCAAAGGATTGCACATTCAGGTAGGCGCTCATGAAAGCATCCCGGATTATGATGCCGGCATTGGTATCTAGGGGTAAAAGCAGGGCAATCTGATCTGGACGTTCAGCAGCCATACTCTCTACCAGTTGCAGCGTCAGGGGTAGGTTGTTACTGGCAGGGTGCCTGATCCAGCGATTTTGCCAGTTATTCAGTTCCACCAATTGCCGGTCCAGATTGTACTGGTAGGCTTTGCCTACTATGCCCAGTTCATACCAGCCCTGAAAGGCATAAATAATTTCTTCGGCTGCCAGGGTACGAAGATCTTCAACTGGCAATGCGAGCAAATCCTGCCAGATACGCTCATGATTCTGTCGTTGTTCATCATTCGTGAACACCGGATCAACAAGCACTCTTT
>JAYPJO010000120.1:0-2896 GCA_038128465.1 Gammaproteobacteria bacterium | reverse complement strand
ATAAAATTATTCGTACCTTCATAAGATAAGGCACGTAAAATTCTCAGTTGTTGTTGCAGGCTGATTGGTAATTGCGGAAGCTCATCGAAACGTTCAAAAGTAAGGATGTTCAGAGCTTCCTGATGACGGCTGTTAGTGACCAGGTATTGCGCCCGCAACAGTAATATTTCTGCGGCAAGATCCAATTCCAGCTGGCGCGTGTTCAGGGTACTAAGCAACTCAAAGGCCTGTCGTTCCTGACCCATACCAATATAGATTCGGGCAGCTTCCAGTGAAAATAATTCCAGCTCAGGGGATGTCGACTGATTTGCCTGTTGCAGCAGACTGAAGATCATTTCTTCTTCAATGCTTCTGATACCGTCTTCATTGATATCGGGAATCTGGATATTGTCAGCCAAGCCGCCACCACCCGGAGGGTTACTGGCACAGGCAGACAAAAGCAGAATCAGAAATACAGCTATAGACAGGCGCAAAAAAGTCATAAGCATCAGTATATCGGAACCTCTGATTAATTCCATGATGGCTGAGACATTGCTTTTGCGGCATGAGCAGTGCTGCGTTCCTTGTTGTATAGCTTGGGCATGTAACCTACGGAACGAGCCTTGCAATCATCATTCGGACACAAACTCGGCTAATCAGTAAGTTAACCAGAGGTTCCTGTCTTATAAAATTCACGCTAACACTCTGTTCACATCATATGGCAAGATGTTGTTTCGCTTTGCTGAAAAATAGAAAAACATGAGTTCAGGCTGTCTCTACATAGTTGCAACCCCGATTGGGAATTTATCGGATATCAGTGAACGTGCAGTTCAGGTTTTACAGAACGTCAATTTAATAGCTGTCGAGGATACCAGGCACAGTGGTAAGTTATTAAAATATCTTGGTATCAATACACCGATGCGTGCGCTGCATGAGCATAATGAACTAGAAGAAGCCCAGCATCTGATAGCAAAACTGAAAGCCGGAGAACCTGTCGCCTTGATTTCAGATGCGGGCACGCCTTTGATTTCAGATCCGGGATACCAGCTGGTAAAAGCCGCTTTGGCAGAGCATATCAAAGTCAGTCCGGTACCCGGAGCATCAGCACTCATAGCAGCACTTTGTGTATCCGGATTGCCATCAGATTCTTTTATCTTTGAAGGGTTTTTACCGGGGAAATCTCCAGCCAGACAAAATAAGCTTTCTGAACTGGCTGATGAAAGCAGAACACTGATATTTTATGAAGCGCCGCACCGCATTCTTGCATGTTTGCAAGACATGCAAGAAATTTTCGGCAGCGAACGAACAGCAGTTATTACCCGTGAGCTGACCAAGATATTTGAAACCATAAAAAAGGATACGCTGGCAAACTTGCTTGCCTGGGTAGAGGCTGATGACAATCAACAACGAGGAGAGTTTGTAGTGTTAGTCCAGGGGAAACCCAAAGACACATCGACTATTGATAAACAGGCAGAACATGTTCTGGATATATTGATGCAGGAATTGCCCTTAAAACAGGCTAGCCAGCTGGCGGCAAAGATTACAGGTATTAAAAAGAATACCCTTTACCAGCTTGCTTTAAGTAAAAAGGAACATATGCCAGAGTAAGTTTTAAAAACTATTACGCTAGGTATTACTTCGTTGAAAACAATAATTAATTCGGTCACTAACTGTTTGTAAGCTCCCTCACTAAGTATTGCTTTCGTCTCGTACTACCATCGCTCATGACGTTTTTAAGTTATCATTAATGGCCATTAGATCAGAATTTATTCTGACAATAAGTTAATTGGAGAGATATTGGAATTTTTAGCTGCACTTGAAGCCATGTCATTCAGTGTCTGGGTGAGAGAATCTGTTATTGGTTTTCCGCTGACACTGTCGCTGCATGCCCTGGGAATGGCTTTCCTGGTGGGCGTGCATTTTGCACTGGATCTGAGAGTATTAGGTGTTGCGCCGAATTTACCAGCCCATCTGATAACAAAATACTACCCGCTAATGTGGTCAAGTTTTATTCTTGCCCTGATTTCCGGCCTGATGTTGTTGCTTGCCTACCCGGCAAAAGGTTTAACCAATACCGTTTTTTACCTGAAAATGGTGCTGATATCCCTGGCATTTGTGGTAGGTAATTTACTAGCCAAAAAACTCAGTCAGGATAACAACGAATTTACCGGGCAACAAAAGTTGTTTGCGCTGGTGTCGATCGCCCTTTGGGTTTCTGTAATCGTAGCAGGACGTTTTCTGGCTTATACCTATACAATTTTACTGACAACCGATTATTACTGAGCTGCCAATGGAAGAAGCACTACTGAATTTTTCCCAACAAAGCGGCATCTACAGCATCATGGGTTCGCGCTGGGGTTGGCCGATAATTGAATCACTACATTTTTTTGGCTTATGCCTGTTGATTGGTACAGTTGGCTTATTTGATTTACGCATGCTGGGTTTTGTTAGGGCTATACCTCTTGGTGCCATGCATCGACTTGTACACATTGGTATAGCCGGATACTTTCTGAATGTCATTACCGGCACCATGTTTTTTACTTCAGCCCCTGACCAGTATTTATATAACCCGGCATTTCAGACCAAGATGCTGTTTATGGCCGGTGCTGGAGTCAATGTGCTGTTTTTCTATAAATTCTGTTTCGGAGAAGTCAGAAATACTCGTGCCGATCAGCAAGTCAGTACGCGTGCGAGACTAATGGCAGGTATTTCACTGGCGTGCTGGTTGGGAGTGATTACAGCGGGCAGGTTGATCACGTTTTATCGGCCGCCGGCCTACTGGTGTTTCTGGTGCGGGTGATAAAAACTAATATGCTGGCCATATCAATGAATCTATAGAAGCTGTAAGAGGCGAGGGAAGCTCATCGTCCTCAGAGCCGTTCTGACGCCATTCTCGCTTAGCGGCCTGCTTGCCCCT
>JAYPJO010000119.1:0-6345 GCA_038128465.1 Gammaproteobacteria bacterium | reverse complement strand
TGCTGGGGCCTATCCACATATTCGGTGACATCCAGGATTTTTCCTGGTCTATGGTGGCTTGTCCCAAATTTAGCATCATCATCACAAAGAGGAACATGACCATGATCGCACCGGCATAGACTATGACTTCAAGTGCAGCTGCCATGGGCGCACCAATTGTGTAGAAAATTACGGCCACCGATAGCAATGAGACAATGAAATAAAGCAGAGCATGAACAATATTGACGCGGGTTATTACCATGATAGTTGAAATGACAGCAATCACCGCTGATAAATAAAACAGGATGCTCATGGTAACAATCCCCTTCTGTCTACAGGAGGCAGTTCATTCTGCGCTTCACCCTTGCCTTTGCCACCAATGGCTTTACCCGCTACTTTATAGAAATTGTAATCGTGGTACTTACCGGTGCCCTGAATAAGCATGTGTTCTTTTTCCCAGACCATATCCTGTCGTACATATTCAGCCATTTCAAAATCAGGGGTCAGCTGAATGGCATGAGTCGGGCAGGCTTCTTCACAAAACCCACACATGATGCAACGGGAAAAATTTATCCGGAAAAATTCAGGATACCAGCGCCCTTCTTCATCTTCGGTTTTCTGCAATGAGATACAGTCAACCGGACAGGCCACCGCACAAAGGTTACAGGCAACACAACGTTCTTCACCATCAGGGTCACGCGTCAGGATAATACGCCCACGCCAGCGTGGAAACATATAAGGTTTGACGTCCGGATACTCAACCGTATCCGCCTTTTTAAACAGATGCAGGAATACCAGCCACAGAGTAACTATTTGTGTCCAAATAATTTTTATCTGTTTGCCAATTGCCTTAAACATTTATGTCATTTCTCCGCTTATATTCTGCTCATTATCCAGCCTGGTATAAAACAACTGCACCGGTTACCAGCAGATTCAGCAAAGCCAGCGGCAACATCACCAGCCAGCCATAATTCATTAACTGGTCGTAGCGTGGTCTGACCAGAGCTGCCCTGACCAATACAAAAAACAGCAGGAAGAAGGATGTCTTAGCGCCCATCCAGAATAATCCTGAAATAATTTCATTACCGAACTCAAGCCCAAACGGCGCATGCCACCCGCCAAAAAACAGAACCGGGATCAGGGCAGACATCACTACCATGCCGATATATTCACCAATCATGAACAAGCCGAATTTCATACCTGAATATTCGGTGTTGTAACCGGAAATGATTTCTGACTCACCCTCAGGTAAGTCAAATGGCCAGCGGTGTGACTCTGCCATGGCGGCTACCATAAAAACGATAAAACCGAAAAATTGAGGAATTACGAACCAGCCATCTTCCTGGGCTTCTACGATTTCACGCAAACTGAAGCTGTCTGACAGAATAACAATGCCAAGTATTGAAATACCCATAAAGACTTCATAAGAAATCATCTGTCCGGCACCTCGCAGTGCTCCCAGCAATGAAAATTTGTTATTGGAAGCCAGACCTCCCAGCATGGTGGAATAGGAAGCCAGACCTGCCATGGCAAAAACGAAGAGCAAGCCGATATTTAAATCCATAATGCCTACACCAGGCGCAAAGGGCATCACACCCAAACTGAGCAACATAACTATAGGCAATACCATCGGTGCCAGTACGAAAGTAAATTTATCGGCAAAAGGTGGAATCCAGTCTTCTTTGGTCAGCATTTTCACAGCATCTGCAATTACCTGGAAAAGTCCAAATGGACCTACCCGGTTCGGACCCAGACGATCAGACCAGAATCCGAGAAAGCGTCTTTCCACCCAGATCATCATAATGGCAACAACCAGTCCGACCACAAAGACCAGGCCAATGTTTAACAGAGAACCGACTTCAAAACTAAACATCAGTCAGCTCCCCCAACGAATTTGTCACTGGCAAATATATTGGCTTCATGCCATGTATCTGGGAATTGCCAGTTTTCTGCCTTATCCAGAACAATGCTTGCGCCGATATCCTGAAAATTCAGTCCTTTTAGCCCGACAGACACACCTACGGTACCAGCCTGTACCGAGCTTCTTAATATGAATGGCACTGCCCCGTTATGCTCAACCTGAACACCATCACTGCCTTGCAAACCCAGTTTCTCGGCGTCCGCAGGATTCAATGCAATATAGGCTGACGTGGCTTTTTCCTGAATGGACGGGGTATAGCTGCTAAGCTCTTCTGAGCCAAATATATGGTAAAGCGGGAACACCTGGTAACCCTGCCCTGATACTGAAGAGGTATTTTTAGCAGGCGTGTTCCAGCTTTTCTCGGTGCTGGAGTTTACCAGCAAGCGCTCGCCCTGAGATGACTGTTTTAATGGCCCGCCAGCATATTCCTGAAACTTGAAGATACTTTGATTGGAATTCCACCCGGGTGCCCAGGGTGAATTAAGAACCGAAGCATCCTTGATGGCCGGCACACCTTCCATGGAATAAACCATAACACCATCTTCATCCTGTTCCTGCTTGGGCTCATGGACACTGATATTGGCCCGCATTGACGTTCTGCCACTGTAACGATGATGTTGTCTGGGCGCTTTCAGACCAGCAAAATTATAGTCTTCACCCGGTGTTAAATGTGTCATATCAGCACAATGTTCTATATCAGCCGCACAGGCTGCTGTTAATTCATTCAGGTGCTTGTCTGATAACCAAAGTGCACTTGAGCGGATATCAGGTTTGGATTTAAAAGTTGAGTAATAGTGCTGTGCCCTGCTTTCATAATTAACAAAAGTACCTGAACTCTCTGCGAATGTGGCTGCTGCCAGTACCAGGTTGGCCTGCTCACCAGTACGATTCTTGAGATGATCCAGTACCGTAAGCTGTTCAAGACTATTAATAAAAGCATCAACATCCGATGAAGCTGCACGACGATAAAGATCATTTTCCAGCACTACAGCAGATTTTGCGTCAGCAGCCATTGCCTGTTGCAAGGCTTTGTCGCTACCCTGCATCATAAGAGCAAGACCCATACTGTTGGATTCTGATCCAACGAGTACCAGATTGGCTTTTTCCTCATCATTTGCCAGCGCTGTCGCTATATTACTAGCCGCATCCAGCAAGGCTGGTTCGAGGCTGTTGGTCCCACTGATTATTAATGCTTTTTTAGCTGACTTCAGTGTTTCAGCTATTTCACTCGCCAGAGCTTCTTCTTCCTTGTTTAAACCTTCTGCTGCAGGAGCCTTGCTATCAATAGCATGCGCGACTGCCATACCTATCTGAGCACTATGAGCAGCAGTACTGATATGTACGGTTTTGGCAATATCATCAAGTCGCGTGTTGTGTGGGCTTAATATGTAGAGGGGGCTTAACTTGTCCATCGCCAGCTGGCGAATGGCAGCATCATGCCAGATCGGGAAATTTAGATCTGCGCCCATCTGACGACCCAGATTTTTCACAGACTGACGCACACCCAATGCGATTCTGGAGGCGGTATTTGTAATATCTTCACCCAGAATCAACACTGCATCGGAATTTTCTATATCTTTTATATTGGCAACATTGACAGGCTTGTTCTGATAAATATCGATGATCTTGTTAAGCATGCCCAGTTCCTGTTCTGGAATCCCGGCATAAAAATTTTCTGCACCAACCAGTTCACGTAAAGCGTAGTTTGCTTCCATGGAAGCACGGGGTGAACCAATACCAATAGCGTCTGAGGCGGCTTTATTGAGAGCCTCCTTGGCTGCGTCAGGATCTATCTGTACGGGGTCTGAATCATGTGCAGCACGCGTCATACTGACCGGTATGCGTTCTTCACTGTTGACATAGCCGGCGCCAAATCGGCCTTTGTCACAGATAAAATAACCATTCACTTCATCATTGTAGCGATTGACTATTCTTCTCAGGGTGCCATAGCGTTCACCCGGGTTGGTATTACAGCCGACACTGCAACCCGTACAAACTGACGGTGAAGATTGTAAATCCCATTTACGGCTGTAATGCTTGCTAAATGGCTTATCGGTAAATACACCAGTCGGACAGACTTCAACCAGATTACCGGAGAATTCACTTTCCAGCGGACCTTCCTGCCAGCGGCCAAAATAAGTGTTGTCATGCGACGCCTGCGGTCCGAAATCTGTACCACCGGCATAGTCTTTGTAATAACGTACACAACGGTAGCAGGTAATACAGCGATTCATTTCATGATTGATAAATGGTCCAAGATACTGATTAGTATGGGTTTTTTTCTTGCCATCATAGCGGCGATAGGTATGGCCGGACATCACTGTCATATCCTGCAAATGACATTCGCCGCCTTCTTCGCAGACCGGACAGTCATGCGGGTGATTGATCATGATGCTTTCTATCGCCTGTGCCCTGAAATTTGCTGCTGCCTCGATGGAATAGCGTGCACCATCCCTCGGCTCAGTCATGCAGGCCATCACCAGCCTTCCCCTTTCATCATTTTCATCGGCGTACTCGACAACGGCACACTGGCGACATGAGCCGACTGAACCCATGCTGGGGTGCCAGCAGAAATACGGTAAATCCATTGCTTGAGAGAGACACTCCTGCAAGAGATTATTCTTTTCGTCTACTTCAAAGACTTTACCGTCTATGGTGATGGATGCCATCGTTAAACCTGAATTACCTTAAATATTTATATATCAATATTTTACTTTAATTAGTTAATGTTATTTATAATTACAGCCATGCTTTACATGCGCTTCATATTCATCCATGAAATACTTCAGACTGCTCTGTAGAGGTTCTGCGGCACCCGGTGCCAGGGCACAGAAAGTATTGCCCGGCCCCATGTAACCAGACATTTCCTTCAGTATTTCGATATCTTTCATTTCACCCTTGCCCTCTTCCATTTTATTAAGGATATGCTCCACCCAGGGCAGGCCATCCCGGCAAGGTGTACACCAGCCACAAGATTCGTGGGCAAAAAACTTGATCAGATTTCTGACTGTGCCAATCGGGCAGGTTTTATCGTCCAGCACCATCATCAGAGATGTGCCAAGACGGGAACCAGCTTTGGCGACGTCACCCGGAATCATCGGCAGGTCGAGATGCTCAGGCATTAAAAAGTCAGTAGAACCACCACCCGGTAAAAAGGCTTTAAGTTCATAGCCGTCCTGCATACCACCAGCATAATCTTCAAGTACAGTACGGAAGGTAGTGCCAACGGGCATTTCCCAGCAGCCAGGCTTTTTCACCCGTCCACTGACACCGGAAATACGGGTACCAGATTCTTCACCAAGCCCAAGACCTTTAAACCATTGAACCCCATGAGTCAGAATGCCCGGTATATTACAGATGGTTTCCACGTTGTTAACCAGCGTAGGACGTCCCCATAAACCACTTACCTGCGGAAAAGGTGGCTTGAAGCGTGGATTAGCACGCTTTCCTTCCAGCGCGTTGATCAATGCCGTTTCTTCACCGCAAATATAGCGTCCGGCACTGGTATGCAGATAAAGATCCAGGTTGTAATCAGAGCCCTGGATTTTCTTGCCTAGCATGCCATTATCATAGGCTTCAGCAATTGCTTTTAATAAATTTTCTTCGGCAACCGTATATTCCCCACGCAGAAAAATATAGGCAGTTGTTGCCTGAATAGCATACGAGGCTGTTATCATGCCCTCAATTAAAAGATGCGGATCATGCTCCATCAACAGGCGATCTTTAAACGTACCAGGCTCCATTTCATCGGCATTGACAACCAGATAACGCGGTAACCCATCAGGATCAGGTGAAAAGCTCCATTTGAGCCCGGTATTAAAGCCGGCACCACCACGTCCACCCAGTCCGGCATCCTTGACCTGCCCCATCACATCACGCGGCGACATTTTGACTGCGTTGGCAAAGCTCTGATAACCACCCGCCGCCTGGTATTCAGCGAAACTGAACGGTGCTCTGCCTGCTTCGATATTCTTGGTTAATGGATTACTTATACTCATGTATTTCTACTGTCTTTCAATTGTCGCTGACTAAGGACTTTGTCCTGTAATCTGCAATAATCTGGTCTATCTTCTCTGTAGTCAGGTTTCTGTATAATTTTCTGCCAATCATCATACTGGGCGCCTTGTCACAATCACCCAGACATGGAACCGGGATTAGAGTGAACAAATCATCATCAGTGGTCTCGCCGTAATCAATACCCAGGGTTTTAGTGATATGGTCTTTTAAATCATCGCAACCCAGCATCCAGCAGGCCACAGAGTCACAAAGCAAGATCACATTCTTACCTACAGGACGACGGAAGATCATATTAAAAAATGTCGCCACCCCTTCCAGTTCATCCGGTGGAATATCCAGGTATTCAGAAACCGCCAGCAGGCTGTCATCTGAGACCCAGCCCTGGTATTTCTGGACGATTTTCAGCGCTTCCAGACCTACGGCCTGGG
>JAYPJO010000118.1:351-6397 GCA_038128465.1 Gammaproteobacteria bacterium | reverse complement strand
GTTAACAGCATGTATGCCCTGGAAAACACAAATGGCCGGGTATTTTGTATGGGTGATGCCGTGCACAGACATACGCCCATGAATGGACTGGGCTCCAATACCTCCATACAGGATGCTTTCAATCTGGCCTGGAAACTGGCACTGGTGATCAAAGGAAAAGCTGAACCCGGTTTACTGCAAAGTTATAATGATGAGCGAATTCCTGTTGGTGAGCAGGTGGTCAAGAGGGCAACGAAAAGCCTGGGTGATCTGATGCCAATTTATGAAGCACTGGAAGTGATGGGCGACATGGAGCCGGCCCAAAAACTAGCCAATATTGCCAAACGTAAGGAAAGTACACCTGCGGCTGAGGCACAACGGGAAAAACTGCGCCAGGCCATAGAAAACACGCAATATATTTATAACTGCCATGGTGTTGAAATGAACCTGCGCTATGACTCCTGTGCAGTTGTGCCTGATGGCAGCCCGGATGAAGTTTTTGAGCGTGATAGGGAGCTTTACCATCAGGCCAGCAGCAGACCTGGCGCCAATGTTCCCCATGTCTGGCTGGTAGATCAAAATCAGCAGAAAGTGTCGACGGTTGATATCTGCGGCAAGGGCCAGTTTACCCTGTTTACCGGCCTGGGTGCCGAACAGCAATGGCAGGCTGCACTGGACGAAATTTCGAAGCTTTATGATCTGGACGTTAATTTGCGAGTGATAGGGCCTGGTCAAGAATATGAAGATATTTATGGCGACTTTGCCAGAGTAAGAGATATTTCGGAAACGGGTGCATTGCTGGTTCGTCCGGATAATATCGTAGCCTGGCGTGCCCAGGCGGCATCTGATGAAAGTACTGAATCACTGCTGGCTGCAATGAAATCCATCCTGGGGAAATAAAATTTAATTCCAGCTATTTTTGTTGGATACGTGAAGGTGTTAGTCTGTCGATATTCATAACAACATTGAGAATATGCGATTTTCGCATTTGTCTGCAGGGGAATAACATGAAATCGACCGTAATGATTACCTTATCCATATTTATTGCTTTTACCGGTTTAAATTCATTGGCTGCCGAGAATGACCAGGATTTCGATGAGCTTGTTAATGCTTTCAGGTTTATGAATGGCACCATGACAGAAGGATTTGAAATTCTTCAGGCCGATGAAATCGAGTGGGATGAAAGCAGCAATACCCTACAACAGGTCGTGATTCATGGTAACCCGAATGGAGAGGGACTCTATATCCTGCGCGCACGTTTTCCGGCCGGTGTCACCAGCCTGCCGCACTTTCATTCCCAGGATCGATTCGTCACTGTGATCGAAGGCACCTGGTATGCCGGTACTGATGCCAGTCATGATATCAACCGTACTACGGCGATTCCCGCAGGGGGCTTTATGATCCATCCGGCCGGGTCTGTTCACTACGATGGTGCCAACAGTGACGCACCCGTGATTGTGGAAATCAGGGGCATGGGGCCGGTTACAACGGAAGCTGTACCAATACGCCCTTGAGAGTTTACTGCTTCACGCCACTGTCAGGATTGACCGCTGTGGGGATGCCATAGACCGGGGTGGCAATACCTTCCATGCGTGCCTTGATTTGCAGGGCGGTGTATTTTGAATAGAAGCGTGACTGAAACAAGTTCCCGGCCTGAATCCATAATCCCTGCTGTTGTGTAGGCTTCCACAGATTCCGCGGCTCGCCTTCCCAGGGGCCAGGATCATGTGTGGTATCCGAACCCAATCCTCCAATCATGCCAACTTTGTCAGCTATCTCTTTGTTCAACAGTTCCTCAATCCAGCCACTCATATTGCCATAGCCTGTAGCATATACAATCAGATCGGCTTCCAGTTCAGAGCCGTCATCAAAAACGACGGAATGTTCCCTGATTGCTTTAATACCGGAAGTATTTTTTAATTTGATTTTTCCGTCAGCGACCAACTCGCTGGCGCCGACATCAATATAGTACCCAGATCCGCGACGCAGATATTTTATATAGGTGCCACTACCATCTTCGCCAAAGTCCAGCTCAAAACCCGCTTTTCTGAGACGGTTATAGAAGTCAGCATCAAGTTTCTGTATTTCTGTGTAAACCTGTTTCTGGCCTTCGGTAATCATTTTTACTGATAACGATGCCATGATCATATCGGCTTTATTGGTAGAAATTCCGTTTGCGACAGCCTCTTCTGAATAAATGGGTTTAAGTGCAATTTCCATCAATGGTTCTGAACGTACAACCAATGTGCTTGAGCGCTGCATCATGGTGACATCGACATCATTTTCCCAAAGCGCAGCAGCGATATCATGTGCCGAATTATTAGAACCAACTACCAGGGCTTTTTTACCTTTATAAGCAACCGGTCCCGGATGTTGTGAAGAATGATGCTGCTCACCCCTGAAGTTTTCCATGCCACTGATCACAGGCATGGATTTCTTGCCGGATAAACCGGTAGCAATAACCAGTTGCGATGGCGTGAGAGTGACTTCCTCGCCCTCACGATCAACTGTTACCGTCCACTTGCCAGTATCTTCATCATAGTGCGCATGCTTGCAGGTGGTATTGCCCCAGAAATTCAGCTCCATCATGTCGCAGTAAAATTCCAGCCAGTCGCCCATTTTGTCTTTAGGGGTGAATACCGGCCAGTTTTCAGGATAGGGCAGGTAGGGCAGGTGGTCATACCAGACCGGGTCATGCAGGCAAAGTGATTTGTAACGCTTGCGCCAGTTATCACCGGCTTTCGGATTTTTTTCTATGATGATGGTGGGCACACCCAGTGCCCGTAACCGAGCGCCCAGTGCCAGACCCGATTGGCCACCACCAATGATGACCGTGTAGGGCTGGGTTGTGTATCCCAGTTCCTCCCGCTCCTGTGCCAGGGCATCTTTCCAGTTAATGCGATTTTTAAACGCACCGTGCTCGGTTCCAAAAGGGCGTTTTGAACCAAGGGCTTCCTCATAACCTGTTAGCTGGTCAATGCAGGTAAACAGGGAGAAAATTTTGCCTTCAGCCAGCCTGATATGGCCGTAACCCTGCGCAGCATCGGTTTCAAAACGTAACCAGGCAGTGGCCATACCCATCTCTTCAATAGCTGTTTCATTCGGGGCTATGCGGAAACCCGAAGCATTGATGTGCTGTAACTGGGTCTGTAGCATGTCGCTGATTTCTTCGTGGCTTTCAAGGGTCTTGATATTCCAGGTGAAGGCAAGCAGGTCACGCCAGTAGCCGGTTTCCAGAAAGCAATCTGTTATGGTTTTGCTATCCTTGTTTACCAGTGCCTCATTAAGTGTATCCAGGACTTTTTCTATCTGTTGGCTTATTGCTTCAGTCAAATTACTGCTCCGGTTTTATATGGGAGGTACTTGTTTAATTTATCTGCCGGGCGTGTATCCGGGTGATTGTCATTTTCTAGTCAGTCCTTTTAAGTCCCCTTGTGACCAGGCTAACCGAGTCACAGTTAGTTTTGTTTCATGGTTGTTCACCTTTCTCAAGATGATATTCACATGCCAAAAGACCTGATGTAAACCTTAATAAATCAATAAAGGTGAAACAGCAGTTAGATCTTCGCCCTTTTAACCAGCTAGTCAGCAGTATGCTTATTCAGAAAATGGGGTTTGTTTCACCTTGTTGGCAAAACCGAGTTTCATATGGGTAGCGATATGGCTTTTCGGTTTGAGCTCTGCCTGTTTGATGATCAGGTCAACAAAGGCGTTTTTGAAATCCAGGCGCGGATACTCTTCCAGTATTTCAGTGAGGGCATATTTTGGGATTTCATCATAGTGAATGCCGATGATATCCACCCCGGCACCAAAGTGTACCAGCGCAATTTCGGGATCCTGTTTATTGGCAAAGCCAACCGCTGAATGCAGGGCAATGGCATCATGAACCAGGGCGGATTTTTCAGCATCGTAGTCATGGCCAAGACAAAATTCATGAGCGACTTTCGCCCCGACATATTCAAAGGAACCGGGATCCCCGGCGTGTTTATCGGTCAGGCCGATATCATGCATGATGCTGGAAAGGTAAAAAACTTCACGGTCAAATTTCAGACCGTCCTGGTGGGCAATGATGCAGCCAAACAGGTAGGTGCGATAGCAATGGTTTAACAGCATGTCGCCGGAAATTTCCCTGACCAGGCTGGTGGCCTGCCGGGCAAGACTGGAATCAGGAATGCGAGTGGCTTCAGGCATCAGCTTGACCAGTTTGTCCATGCCAAGGCGCAGCTTCATTTTGCGTTTGGCCATGCGCAGATCCAGGCCGATAAAGCGGGGAATCATCTGCCAGGCATGCAGGCAGCCAGGATCCTGTGCCAGTGTTGGTGTGTTAATCATGTTAATGCTCCTGTATTTTCAAAAAGCCTGGCTCAAGCAGCCAGCAGTTTGCGCAATGCCAGGTCAAGACCAAATCCCAGGCTTCGCTCAATGGCCGCCTTGCTGCGCCAGACTCGGTTAAGCAGACGGTTTTTAGCTATGACCTCATTCTGAAAAGCGGGCCGGGCCTGCATGCGCCTGAACCACTGGTTAACCCGTGGATGATGTCTCTCAAACAAGTAACCGGTTTCAATAAGACGTAAGGTTTTCATCGCCCAGAACACATCGGCAATGGTGATGGAGTTACCCATCAGGAAAGGGCGGCCATCCTGCAGCCGGGATTCCAGCTCATAGAACGCGTCATGTAATTTGAGCAGGTGACCATCAAACACATTCTGTGGAATCCCATGGTTACTGTAGGCATCATAAAAAGACACCAGGTTTTCGTCATCATTGCCCTGGGCGGCTAGTTCTTGCAGATGCCGGCTTTCTTTAGCGTTGAGCATAGCCAGACGGCCCAGGCTCCAGCGAAAACTGACATAGCGCAATTACAGGTGCAGCAGCTTGGCCTGCTCTACCAATGACATCGTGCTTTCTCGTTGAACCGGGTCAAGAGGAACAAAAGGATCACCGCCAAAGTGTTCATCGAGATATTCAATGATATCCATGGACTCAAGAATGAGCTGGCCATCATGCACCAATGCCGGGACTACCATGTTGGGATGGATGTCCGCATAGGCCTGGGTCATGTTCTGTTTCTTGATAAGCGAGACGGACCGGCTTACCCAATGGCCGTCCTTCGCAACAAGACTGTCCGGTGAAACGGCATCAAATTTGATTTCGCGGCCACGCCTGAGTCCCTTTTCACCAAGCACAAAGCGAACACGCTGAGCGCAGGGAGCACCATCGAAATGAAACAGGTGTAATCCCTGTAACCGGGGTACGATATTACTTCTGGGGTTATTTACCAAAGCCATGATTGTCAGCCTCAATTTTTTTATGTACTATCTCGCATAAAAATAAAGATTGCAAGCATTATTATTCGAATTGGTACAAAAATATGGCAGGACAGCGCGGCAGACCTAAACTGTATGATTCAGAAGCAGCCCTGAAGGCTGCAGGCGAAGTATTCTGGGTCAAGGGTTTCAGTGGCACATCGCTGGATGATTTATCTGAAGCGATGGGTATGAACAGGCCCAGTATTTACCGGGCATTCGGCGATAAGGAAGAAATCTACCGGCAGGCCCTGCAACAATTCGGCGCCACCATGGATGAGGCTTTTAACAGTACACTGCTGCAGGAAAAAAACCTCGCTACCGGTCTCAAAAAGTTTTATCGCATGGCGCTAGACATCTATTCCAGTGATGAAATAGCACTGGGATGCATGCTGTGGTCAACGGCTCCGGCCGCTACAATTATTCATCCGGAAGTCCAGACAGATTTACTGGCGGCAATCCAGCATGTTGATGGACTGATCCTGCAACGTCTAAAACTGGCAATCAAGGAGGGCCAATTGAACAAGGACATTGATGCGAAATCGCTGGGTAAACTTTTACAGGCACTTTTGCACAGTATTTCAATCAGGGTCAGGGCAGGGGAGTCCAGAGCTGTAATCCTAAAGTTTATTGATTCTGCGGTCCTGATGCTTTTAGATAACGGGAAAAAATCAAAATAAACAATAACAGGAGCAGGGTATGAGCGCAGAGGATGAAATCCGCAAAGTTATAGAGTTATATACGCAGGGAACCTACGAGGG
>JAYPJO010000118.1:0-341 GCA_038128465.1 Gammaproteobacteria bacterium | reverse complement strand
CCGAAAAACTGGAAGCCAGTTTTCATGACAAGGCGGTCATGAATGGTTATCTGGGTGGTCAGCTGTTAATGGCCACACCAGAGCCGTTTATTACTGAAGTCTGCAAATCACCCATGAACCAGACTGACTTCGACTACAGCCCCATCGTTACCGAGCTAAGCATAGAAGACAGAGTGGCCACTGTTACCCTGGTTGAAACCTATCCTGACGGCATGAGTTTTACCAATTATTTTCACCTGATTGATGATGGCAATGGCTGGAAGATCACCAGCAAGACCTTTACCAGTCGTTAGCAGGCTGATAAAAGTTACTATCAGAATGTAGTGGTTCAGTTTGAATTT
>JAYPJO010000117.1:0-6438 GCA_038128465.1 Gammaproteobacteria bacterium | reverse complement strand
GCAGCTAAAGTAAATCCTCCCCCCATCAGTAAAAGGACTCCCCAGGGGATTTTCAGAGCGGAAGGCCAGTCCAGTAATTTTTCACCTTTTTTATTGCCGCTGGGCAGTACAAACAACAAGCTGCCGAAAAACACTGCTATGGTGGCGTCGTTTATGCGGGAGACCCATTCAATGTCGATCATGCCACGTAGCACCCAGCAAGTGGCCGTGGCGCATAATATAATTAGCACGCCTCTCTCGGGTTTTTTCATTTCACCAAGTTTCTCTAGTTCCTCTTCAATAACCGCTTTGCCTTTATTGTTTTTACCTAAATCGACTTTGTAGGCAATTTTCGTCAAAAAGAACCAGTTGGTAGCCAGCAAAATAAGTGCCAGGGGAAAAGCCAATACGAACCAATCTATGAAGGTTATCTGCCAGCCAAAAATTTCTTCAACGATACCTGCCAGAATAGCATTGGAAGGTGTACCTATTAAGGTGGATAGGCCGCCGATATTGCATGAATAAGCAATGGCCAGCATAAGGCCGATACTGAATTTACTTTTAAGTTCTTCTTCTTGATTATATTTAAACACTCTATCAATAACCGACAGGGCAATTGGCACCATCATCATGGTCGAGGCTACATTACTGATCCACATGGAAAGCAGGAAAGAAGCCAGCATAAAGCCGAGCATTAATGCCTGGGTTGTGCTACCGAGTTTGTTGATAATTACCAGGGCTATACGGGTATGGAGTTGCCATCTCGCCAGGGCCGCACCAATAAAAAAACCACCCAACAGCAGAAAATTAACAGAGTTGCCAAAGGCCTGCCCGGCATTGGCCGCACTGGTTACACCCAGAATTGGAAAAGCAACTATGGGTATCAGGGCCGTTACCCCTAAGGGCATAACCTCTGTAATCCACCAAATGGCCATTAATACCGTGATTGCCAGCACATGCTGCCCTTCGGGGCTCATCCCATCGGGTAAGGGCATGGCTTCCATTAAAACAAAAGCTACAATGCCTATCCAAAGACCTGGCTGACCAATCGAAAAATCAGTCTTTTCAGAAACAAGCGCTTTCATTGTTCTTTTTTTATTTATCCTTATTCAATGGGTATTTGCAGCCCCAACAACCGTGCATGTTGTTGCGCGCCAAATACATCCCGTTCTCCTTTTGCCCCGGATACGAGTGGCCTGATTAATGTAAATTTAATCGCTCGGACCGGGTCATAGCGGTATGTGCCGATGACTTCTTCACTCTGTATTTGAAATAACTGTGCAATTGCTTCTCTGGAAAAAACACCTGAACGCAGTGCAGCCTGGTAGGCTTCTTCTGATTTGAACAGCACATCGAAAGTCAGTTCATTAATGCCGGCATTTTTACTCCGCACCACGCTGGCTAATTCCTGCAAAGTGGCGGAGTTGTTCAGCTTTAAAGCCGTGTTTTGGGCAAGAAGTGGCGCTGGCTCTGTGTTTAATGTTGGAAGAGTTTGTGTGTCCTGAAATTGCTGAGAATAATCGGTGCTGAGCGTACCAATTGACACCCAGTCATTCTGTTTTAATTGCAAAACATCTATTGGAAAAAGTTTTTCAATAATTTTTTCCTCTTTTAAAAGATGATGCACCGACCAGTGATAGGCGGTGCCACCATCCACCCCTTTGTAAATTGGTTTTTCAGTATCCAAACTGCTTTCCAGGTTCTGCATGGTTGCAGCATTAGCTTGTATAGCTTTATCCAGATTCTCAGTCTGGTTTTCGATGAGTAAAAGCGGTTTATCTTTTGTCCCGATATGAAATTCTATATTACAGTTGGCTGCCAGCTTGGGATGCTGGTTATGCAGGGCATCCAGCACACTTTCAAAACTTTGTTCGATATTTTTCTGAAAGATCGGGTCTCTTGTGCCTGATATAAAGAAACCTGTAAAGCCGTCATTGGAATTGCCAAATATAAAATCGCTGGGAGAAAAAGGAAAGGCCAAATTTCCAGCGGTGGAAATACGACCCTCGTAGCCAAAGTGCAGCAGGGTAGATCGCAAAAAGGCCAATGCATCCTTAGTTTGTTGCTGATTATTTCCCTTGACTTCACATAGGATGCCAATTTCATGCACGCCTTCCGGTGGAGGGTTTTCCTCTATGCCATTAACGCCATAAATGATGACTCCTTCTGCATCAAGATCATCTGTTTTGGCAAATGCTACTGACAGGCACCTGGTCCCCATTGAGGCACTGCCTTCAATTTTGATGCTGTAGGGCATCGGGATAAACTGGCTGCCCTTGAAGCCTGCTTTATGCTCATCAACTGCATAAAACTCTGTTGCTCTGATATCCAGCATACCGCCGGGGAGGTAGAAGATATCAGGCCGGGATTTTTCATACAGTGTGTGGGCGGAAATCGATTTAATTGTGGCTTTCCTGTTTTCATTAGGCGCAAAGAATTCTGCCCGGCCATCGGCGTAGAGTTCTGCTACTAAACAATCACTGCCCGAACCAGGTTCACAGGCAATGGCCCCACACTCGAGAATTTTTCCAGCATGAAGTGCTGCGCCTATTGGAAAACCTTTCCTGACCGGATCAGCAGCAAAAACAGCGGGGTCATAAGCTCGGCCACACACTACAAACTGAGCGCCTGCCTCAAGTGCCGCAATAATGGGTTCCATACCCATTTGCCCAACCAGCGCGCTCTTTTCAAGCATTGCCGGCTCCAGCTCAGGCATTTTGCCTAATGCTTCCAGTTTATCGACAGCGGTCAGGAGAGCTTGTGGAGCAATATCACTCTTAATAACGGCCAGCTTTGTTTCATCAACCCCGGCAGACTTCAGTGTTGATTTTATTATGTCCACCACTTCATCCATAGCAGGAGATGCACCGGAAAAACCGGCACTGCCCACCACCATGGGACAATTCTGCTGCAATGCCCCATTCACCATGAAAGACAAGTCTCTTTCCAGTGCTGCCTTGCCAACATATTGACTACTGGTTCCAAGGTAGTATGGCCCGGCATCCATCGAGCCTGCATCAACGGCGATAAGATCCAATTCCAGAGCCATGGCGGCATCGAATGAAGCTGCAGAAAAACCGTAGCCTAAAATTGCAGTGGGCGAAAGAATCCGGTAAGAATCATTTTTAAGGGAGCTGTCATTTGTGTCTTGCATTGTCTTGTTACTACAGAGTCTGGCATCCTGTAAAAAAGGTCACAAAACTGAATTGTTTTATCCCCGAGCATTTTCTCAGCCCTATCATAAATTCTAAAGGTCAACTGGAACGGACCCTTCAGGTGGTGCCCAGGTTTCGCATGGTGTAGGATTCCACTTTGAATTATCTGCTTCACGACGAAAGTGTGAAGTTGTCACGTATGGCATCTCCAAATAAACAGGATCATCCACGATCGTTGTAACAACTAACCATTCATCCCCGTTTGGTGCCGTAAAGGGATTAAAATATTCAGTTAAAATTGCCTCCTCGCTATAAGGGATGCCGTTAAATCTCAAATAACCAGGCAGCATTCGTGTTGTGATGACTTTCATGTTTCCACCAGGTGGACGTTCGGTTCTTAGGAAACCCTGAAGGGGTTGTTGATCACGTGGAAGCATAATATTTTCCCAATCAGCTACGCTATAACCCTGACGTGTTCTTTCCAGATTTGCTGCTTCTAGTAACATGTTCAACAAAGGACGGCGCCCAGTTGTGGAAAAATGCAACAAGCGTGTTTGTGATCCAGCATCTGTATCTATGCGTAGGGTATGATCATCTTCCCAGCTAATTTGAAGTCTTGTTGGCATTCGCATAATGCCAGCTGCTCCATATGCTTTACACTGTAAACCTGCCGCATTATCCGCTTCCAAATCCCAACTATCAGCAACGGCTCTTGCTGGGACGTTGACAGGTATGCTCATGGTATCGCCGACCGCTGGCGTCAGCATTCGATAAGGCCAATCTTCTGTTATCAAAGACACCCATGTGCCGGTTAAATCAATTGGCGCTTCAGCTCTTCCGGGAGGTGCCGGTTGCAGAGGGCCAGCAATAATTAAAACCTGAGCCAATGTTGAAGACGACAGGGTAAAAGCAAACAGGGAAACAAGAATTCTCCTGCAAAATAATTTATTTAGTTTAACCATATGATTTTTAACGTAATTCATCATACACTGCCTCCAAAAACATATGTGTCGTCCAGTCACCTGTGTCATGCCCATAAAGTCCGTCATATTCTAAGGTCAGGTTAGCTGCGAGAACTTCTTCAAACGACATTCCCTGGTCAATAGCCAGACTTACTCGATCGCGAATGATTGTGAGCATATCTCGGTATTCAACAACGTCAGATTCATTTGCCAGATGACCGTGACCTGGAATTATCAGGGTGCCTCCTTGTTGATTGAAAAGAGGTACAGCTATATCAATAACCCGGTTAAGTGCATCAATAACACCCTGTATTGAACCACCATACTCAGGCTTAAATCTGGGATATGAAGTCGTATCAAATATATCACCAGTAACAAGTACATCAGATTGTCGAAAATGCACCATGATGTCAGAGTTTGTTATTGCTGCCGGCTGATATAGAATTTCAATGGCTTCCCCATTAAGGGAGATGGTTTTTCTCTCTGAGAAGAAAGTATCATTTGGCCAAGCCTCATAAGGAACTACATCCGCAAATTCTGTTCCCAAAAGAAGCAATCCATTGCCATGTCCAATAATTGATATGCTATAGCCTTCTCTCGTATCTATCACTGCAGCATTTAGATCATAAGTCTCACCAATCTCAGAAATAGCAATATTTCCACCCACATGCCCAGGCAAAACAGTCGTATTAATTATAAATCTTGATGGTTCAGAACTGATTTCCCTGATGGCATTAATGACATTTTCTGATGCTTCAATATTTCCACTATCTACAACGATTAAGCCAGAATCACCAGCCATTACTGCAATATTACTTCCTGCAGTACCTATCAAATATATTTTTCCCTGTACTTCTATGACTTCAATTTCATCGCTATCTTTTGGAAGAGGAGCTAATGGTTGTGCCACAGAAGTATTGAAGATAAATAAATTAAAAACTGCCATTAAGAGACTAAGGAAGGCCAGGCAAACAGTATTCATTTTTGAAATTATCTGATTCATGAAATTCAACCTATTCTTGCAATCGATTTCTATCAAATTCTTCTCTCATTTGACGAAGGGTTTCACGGTATTCTGGGTAAATTGTGATGCTCCCGCCGCCTGTAGCTTCTACAGGAAGTCCAAGTCTATCGGCCCACCATGTATGTTCAGTCCCGGTCGGTAAGTGGGGGACCCATCCTTTTTCTGTAAAAACTTCTTCTACTGATTCAAAAATCTGCGCTTCCTGACCTGTTTGTGGCGGATTCCATAACCAGGTTTGACTGCGAACAAATGGTTCTTCCAGGTAAACAGGATCTTCTATGTAACTGACCATTGTTAGATAGTTATCATTACGGAACCAGTATTCAGTCATAACACCTTCCGGGCTCGCAGGAACCCCATTCCTTTGATAGACGCCATATTTCATATGAGTAGTTGTTACAACCAACACGCCATCAACCCATTCACCAGTTGAAAAACCATTCCAGGTATGTAGCCCGTATCTCTTTGATGGATGTGGTCTACCATCGAGCCAAATCGTTCGGTCTGCATTTCCATAAGTGCCATGGGTTTCATATCCAACAAGCTCACGGGTCGCAGGGTTAACAATTTGTATAATACTCAAATGGGGGCGGGGGCCCCTGAAGGAATACTGAGCAGGATGGGGTTGTCCCTGACGTTCTGGTTGCGAAAGAATTAGCGAATCCCAGGTTTCTGCTTTTTGTCTGGCCGCAGCGTTTATAGGTATTCCAAAGTATTCTCCGAGTACAGGCCCAGGTTGCCTGTCATTCCAATCTTCTAAAACAATTGCAGCCCACATTCCTGAAATATCAAAACCTTGAGCAACTGAGTAATTGATGGCACTAAATTGCAATATAATTGCAGTTATAAAAGTAGTTAATTTCAGATTGCAGGCATGCATTGTCTTCCTCCATGTAATTATTTTTTTTTAATACTATTGGCCCAATCCACTATAAATCCATCCATTCTATTTTTTGCCTTATTACTTGTTTGATAAAAACTTGCACTGGTAAACATGCCAATCATCATCACAAATAATTTTGTGGCCTCCCTGTCAATGTCAGTGGTTTTTTTGATTTGTTTGCTTTCAATAGCATCCTCTATAACGCCATATAATATTTTTCTAATTTTTTCGTATAGCTTCCTACACTTGTTTGCTATTTCTATTGGCAAACTTGCATCGGAAATGATTTCTATAACTGCTACTCTGCCCCTTCGTTTATTTTTTTTATGTTTTTCCCAGAAAAACTCTTCTACTGTTCAGCAGAATCCTATCAAGTCATTTTTAGATTTAATTCTCATTCTGTTTTAGTGATCTACGATTTTATTTTCATAATCA
>JAYPJO010000116.1:4017-6696 GCA_038128465.1 Gammaproteobacteria bacterium | reverse complement strand
ATGCTGGGGTCGGTGGTTCAAGTCCACCCGTAGCTACCATATATATCAATGACTTGGGCTATATTTGGGTTTAATTGGCTGATTAGCGGTACTACAAATCAGCAGAATCAATTAAATCCGGATATATGCCATAATAACTTCAAAAAGTAGCCTTACAACCTCCAGGCCCCTCTGATTGCAGAGCGGTGGGTGTACAACAGTGATCAGGACACGATAGAGGCCTGACATAATTTTCATCCAGAAATTCACGGTACTCCGGATACAAAGTTTCTGCACCACCCAAGACAGTTTCGAGTGGAATCCCGCGCGCTTCAGAAAATTCGGTTAGAGAAGGATTTTGTCCTGGCAAATAATGTGGCACATCACCCGTACCATCCAGGCGAGGAACTTCGACCAGCGGTGTACAAAGCTCTCCAACTTGTCTAGCTATCGTATCACTACGTAGAAAATCGCGACTTAATACATACGGCTCTTCCAGATAGACAGGGTCTCTGATTTCCCCCACAACCGTTAACAGATTCTCATTCACAGTAAAATACAAAGTTAATGAAGCCTGGTCACTTGAAGGAGCACCATTGCGACTCATCAAGCCTTCCTGCATATAAGGAAATTCCGCCTTGAGTGTATTACCAATCCATTCTCCATAAGCGGTACCACCGACATTTCGTGGTGCCAGTTCAGAGGGTGGTTCGCGCCCATCCATCCATATGGTCATCTCACCCATATCAAGTCCGGCGCCATGATGCCAGGCAGTGATTTCACCAGTTCTGGGGTCCGTGTCATACCAGAATGCAAAACCAAATGGCCCTCTCAACACATAGTGCGGAACGAAAAAAATACACTGCCGTTCCGGCATGGATATCGTTGTAGCGTCATAACTGATTCCTCGATTCTGACCTTCTTCATTCAAAGGAATGCCCAAATAATCAACAAGGTGTGGTCCCCAAACCCGCTCCTGCCAGTCCTCATCGAATAAAGGAAACCAGTTCCCTGATAAATCTGGATGCTGATTGGGATTCCTTTGTGGCTGAGCATATGCTGAAGGAGCAAAGACTATAGCACTCATCAATATTACACAGATTTTTGTCAAAGCTTTGGCTAGTTTGTTCATCTTTTCAATACCATTTCGTTTTTCTTTATTTTTTTTCTTTTTTTCCTGATCACTAAATGCTGCAAGGTCTAGGGTCCCAATTTTCGTCTGTATCTTCTTTCTTAAAATTCGGGCTGGTGACATAGGGTCTATATAAATAAGTCGGGTCAACAACCTGAGTCGTTATTGTTATCCAGGGAATATCTTCACTTAATGTATTAAGATTCCAGTATTCTGTGATTACGGCATCTTCACTGTATGGCAAACCGTTTTTACGCAAATAACCCGCCGTCAAATTGGTCACCACCACTTTGAGGGTGCCATTACTAGGGATGCCTGCTGCTTCATTTCCCTCAAATAAATTAATCCATTCGGCGGCTGCATAACCTTGCAGACTGCGATCATCGGATACATCAGCTGGAGACGAGTTAAAGTGCAGAAGCCGGGTCTGCTCACCAGAATCTGTTTCAACCCGAAGCGTTTCATCATTATCCCAGGAAATTCTGATACGCCCTGGTTCGTTCATGATGCGGGCTGCCCCGTAGGCTTTACATAGTTCACCTGCAGCTTCGTCAGCCTCTGGATCCCATTCCATGCCAGCCAGGTAGGCAACCTCGTTTATTGGCACACTTTGAAAATCCCCTCTGGCTGGAGTCACCATACGCCAACGCCAGGATTCTGTGACAACTGATACCCAGCTACCTGTCAAATCTATCGGTGCACTTTCCCTGGGGCTGCTTGGTGCTGCATTATCCTGTGCAAGTTGAACCATTACTTCACTTGGGCTGCCTGCAACTATATCTTCCAGTTCTATTTCTACCGGTTCTTCCTGAGCCCAAATCTGAGTGCTCAAGCACAGAGTTGATACAAGAATTGATCCAATAACGCGCGCATCTTGTTTATGCAAATTCATTTACTGTTCTCCTGCTTGCATTTCTGTCAACAGGCTGATGTAAACTGCTTCAATAAACATCTCAGTCGTCCACTCTGAGCCTGGTGTATCATCACCCCATTGCCCGATAAAGCCAAAAGCGGGATTCGCATCCTGGACTTCCTGCAAACTCATACCCTGTTCAATCATGGTATAAACCCTGTCTCGGATTATTGTCACCATGTCCCGGTACTGCACCACATCACCATGCCGGTATACCCTGCCTTTGGCTGGCACAACCAGCGATCCGCCTTCACGCCATGTCAGCGGCAGTTCGGGAATCACCATCCATATGAGCTCATTCAACGCAGCCAACAATCCATTGACGCTGCCACCCTGTTCAAGGTTGATTTGCGGAAAGCGGGTTGCATCAATTAACTGACCTACGACGAATACATCCGAACCCCGAAAGTCCACGATACTGTCAGCGCTGGAGTAAGCAACCGGAAAGTGTTTGATTTCCATGCCTTCACCATTCAGTCGTATACTTCCCGATGGAGTGGCATATCCTTCCACAGGCCATGAACTAATTGGCATTCCATTTTCGGCCATGTGAAACAACACATTTTCCTGAGCATAAATGATGGCGCCTGAGGAAAGTTCACTTCTTAAATTGGGATCCAGGCGTAAACCGACCCTGGCAACAAATGGCTCCCCA
>JAYPJO010000116.1:0-4007 GCA_038128465.1 Gammaproteobacteria bacterium | reverse complement strand
GGATAATGCCTCATTGCCACCAACATTATCGGGATTGGCGCTAGTATTAATCACATAACGAATAGGCACACCACCACCAATTTGATTAATGATTTCCAGAACTTCTTCTGTTCTGTCACCAGATCCCGAGTCCACAACAATCACACCGTCTTCACCATGGTGGACAACAATATTTGCGCCGGCACCGGCTATCATGTCCATATTGTTTCTCAAAGGAATTACTTCGAGTTCAGCGCTCTGGACAATAACCGGCAATAATAAATTACACAACAGAACAATAATGAATCCCGGTAATGTAATTCCGTATTTCTTTGATTTACAGAGAGGCTGGATGTTTTTATTAATGTTATTTTTTTTCATCTACTTACCTATTACCTTACTGCCCTATAAGCTCTCAATTACCAACTAATCCGGTTTAATCAGACTTCTTCAAGCTATCCGCCCATTCCAGCAGAATACTCCCCAGTTTTTCTTTGGCATCAGCATCACACTGGTAATAATGTTCGGCGGTAAACACTCCGACCATCAAGGTATGAGCTCTGACTGCCTCCTTGTCAACATCTATTTTTTTCTTGATCTTGCCACTATCAACACCATCCTGGATGACACTTTTTATTATTTCTCCAAGTTTTTCGAAAAGCTCCTGACACATTTTTGCAATTTCCTGAGGTAAGCTCGCGTCAGAGATAATTTCAATAATGACCACCCTGCCTCTTTCCTTGTTTTGGCTTATCGGCGCCCATAAAAAGTCTTCTATTTCTCTAAAAAAGTTTACGTAGTTACCTTTAGACTGATCTCTAAACTTGGAATACAAAGCCGTCTTTTCAATTTCATAGCCTTTAAAAACCTCCAGGGCGAGGTTTTCTTTATTTTTAAAGTGATAGTGTAAGTTGGCCCTGGTCGTTCCAAGCTCATCAGCTATCTTGCCAAAATTCAGTCGCTCGTAACCTCCCCGCAATAATTGCTGGGCAGCTACATCAAGTATTCTTTCTTTCATGTTTTCATATTTTACTTGCATGTAAGTAAGTATTCAAGTTAATCTTTAACAAGATTTTTTAAAACTTGTCAGGAAACATGCCATGAATGAGGAAAAACAAGAAAGCTCAGAAGACGAAAACGAAGATCTAACAACAGACAAACCACTGCTCCCGCGCCGTACTGTACTAAAGAGAGGCGTTGCTGTGGCAGCTGGTAGTGCTGCGGCTGGAGCCGGACTCTTAAACAACCAAACTGCTTCTGCGCAGCAAGGGCCTGCCATTGCAACCGGCACACAGGCAGGACGCAGATTCCGTGCCTGGGTTCAGGAAAGCGACAGAGTAATTGGCCCTCAAGCTGGCGTCGAGGAACTAACTCTTATGGGGCTGCAACCGCGCCAGGTACTCATTCGAACCGAAGCATCTGCCCCCTGTTATACCCTGGTAAGACACGGTATTGGTGGCACGCCCTCGTCGGAAGACTGGCCCATCAACCCGCTTCCACCGACCATTACTAACCATACCTCAGTTGGTATTGTTGAAGCAGTAGCACCCGATGTGCGCCGTGTAAAACCTGGGGATCGGGTGGTAGTTGGCGTGGTTGCACAATGCGGCCAATGCTATATGTGTTTGCGTGGTAGATCAGATCATTGTCAGCTCTCGTTTGCCGTCGGAGGAGATGATTTCCCTCCGCCTATAGCAACACGTGATGATGGCACTGAGGTGCGCGCTTCTATTGGTGTCGGCGGTTTGAGTGAACTATCCATTGCCTACGAAGAATTTTTATGTCCGGTATTTACAGACCTGCCTGCTGCCCAGCTATCATTGCTGGGGGATACTGCTGCCGCAGGTTTTGGTGCTTCAATAGGGGTAATGAAAATCGAGCCAGGATCAGATGTCGTGGTACTGGGTGCCGGACCAGTAGGCATGTCCGCTGTACAGGGTGCACGTATTGCCGGTGCCGCCCAAATCATTGTCAGCGAACCAATTGCTCACCGTCGTGAAATGGCGCTGCAACTTGGTGCTACTACTGTGCTTGACCCTAATGCCGAAGATAACCTTATTGAGACAATACGGGATCTTTGCAAAGGCCCAACTGATCGCTTATTTGCAGGCGGTCGCGGCTGGGAAAGCTTCGGCCCTGATAGAATTGGTGCAGACAATCGTGGCCCGGATTTTACGATCGAAGCGGTGGGACTTACAGGTGATCGCCCTCTTGTCGAACAACCAAGCGACCCCTCCGGGATTCAGGCCATGGAAGATGCCTGGGAACTAACCTGCCGAGGTGGCGAAATTTGTTATCTCGGATGGGGACAGCCCGGCCGTGTCAGTTATCCTGCCAAAGAGTTTGCCAATAACGGACGCACTGTACATGCAGGCCAGCAAGGCGGCTTGAATCTGATGAGAGATTTACCGCAACTTGTTACTTTAGCAGAACGCGGTGATTTCGACCTGGATACCCTGGTCACTTCAACCTGGAACCTGGACCAGACTGATCGTGCCTTCCAGGTTGTTTCGGATCGCACTGAAATGGCTTCAGTGGTTGTATTCGATAACTAGATTGATTCAAATTCCCAGCAGGCTATTTCTGCTGGGAATTTTCAAGGGGGTCAACAAGCTTTCTTTCATATAGTTTTTAAAATCCAAGATTTAGATATTGAGGGAGTGAACCCCTCTTAAATGGATCTGCAGACTTTAGTGGTGTGAATGGTGCCTACTTTAATCTGTAAAAATGTAAGAAGATATTGAAAAATATAAAATGCACCAGTCACTTTATCGAGGAGATTGATTATGAAACAAAGAAAACAATTATTTGCCGCGTTTGTTCTGTCACTAGGTTTTACCTTATTCGCAACGGGTGTAGTGAACGCTCACCACTCTTTTCCAGCGACCTATATTATGGATCAGACTCAAACCATCGAAGGTACAATGGTGCAGTTCCTGTTCCGTAATCCACATTCCTTTGTACATGTCATGGTCTCTGATGAAGAAACAGGTGAAAACCAGCGCTGGGCTGTTGAATGGGGTGGAGCTAGTGCCCTGGCCGGCTCAGTTGACCGTTCAAGCCTGAAGCCAGGTGATCAGGTTCGCATTTCTGGTCAACCAGGCCGAAACCCTGAAGATCATCGATTACGTATGCAAAGTCTTGAAGTCATTGATGGCGACTTCGTATGGGAAGGTGATTTTGATTAATAATTATTTTTAAAAAAACCGATTAGTTTTAAAAATACTAACCAGTAAATTTTGTAAACTTATTGATTGCTGTTGGCCGATAGCATACGCGAGTTACGTAGTTAATCTTATCTTCAAGCAGTGGGACAAAGTAGATTCATGTTCGCCAAAGACAAAGGTATTATCGAAAACCGATTATCAGAAATCGGGTTTAAAGCGTTTTATACTTTTAGACCAGGCTATATCTATCCGGTCAAACCTAGGAGAGAGTCAATTTTTTTTCAAACTTTGGAGAATGCTTTATCCAGTCACAAAAATCTTTGGTGATGGTGCCAGCATAAAATCAACTGAACTTGCAAAGGCAATGGTTTTTAATTGGTATAAATGGCTCTGATTCAGAGATATTAGAGAACAGGGAGATACTAAAAAATGTTAACTTCCCCAAAGGATAGATACCTGCCAGTACCGCAAAAACTGGCAAGAAAAGGTTAAGCCTCAGTCATTTCAGCTATATTCCTTCTTGTTACTGCTATTACTGAAGTATCAGGCGTAGCTTTGCATAGAGCTTCTCAATGCTGTATTACAGGCACGTAAAGCGATTGATACTCGCAATGAGGATCATAATTTGAACGGATAAGGATAAAGGGTTTAAATAAAGCTGTTCTTTTCCTTAACCGGGGAAATTGAGCAGTTCTATGTCCCAAACCAGTGGAAGAAAATACAACACCAGCAATGGCACCAGCACGATGCCTGCTATGTTGAGCACGAGGCCAGTACGTGCCATGTGTTTTACTTTTAGGTATTCGCAGGAAAAAACAATGCTGTTGGCAGGTGTAGCCATTGGCAACATGAATGCCAGAG
>JAYPJO010000115.1:2875-6716 GCA_038128465.1 Gammaproteobacteria bacterium | reverse complement strand
CCATCGACCAGCCCTTTTATTGCCAGAGAATAATCCTCGAACAATTCATCAAAAGTCACCGCCCGAAAACCGGCATCCTCAACATTGGGGGAAATGGATGCTGTGCGGTTGGTTGGGCCCAGCACCCCGGCAACCCAACAGGGCCGTGAACTGGTCCGCTGATAGGCCTGGATAGCTTCACGCGCCAGTGTGGCACCGGCCACATTGAGCTCATATACCAACTCGCTCAGGTTGTAATCAGCCTGGGCGATGGCCGTGGAATTGAAGGTATTGGTTTTGAGTATATCCGCGCCAGCTTCCAGGTATTCCTGATGTATCTGTCTGATGATATCCGGCCTGGTAATACTTAACAGGTCGTTATTACCGCGTAATTCACCGGTATGATCCTTGAAGCGCTCACCACGGAAATCAGCTTCCTGTAAGCGGTAACCCTGGATCATGGTGCCCATCGCACCATCAAGAAACATGATGCGCTTGCCAAGCGTCTTGGTAAAGGTGTCCAGTTGCGACATGATTACGAGCTCGTTTTTTCTCTGATACCCAAACTGTGACACACGGCACGTGTTAGCTCAGGTTTGTTCAGGGTATAAAAATGAAAATTCCTGACACCGGCATTATACAGTTTCTCGCACTGCGTGATTAACACCGTGGCTGCAAGCATATTATTGATGGTTGTGGAGGCTTCCACACCCTCGAATAAATCACTGAGCCAGGCGGGTATCTTTGCACCGCAGGCCCCGGCAAAACTCTGCACTCGGGAAAAATTCACGATAGGCAGAATGCCGGGAATGATCGGGATTTCAATGCCCCCACTCCTGGCTTTATCCACAAAGCGCAGATAAACATCGGGATCAAAAAAGAACTGGGTAATGGCACGCGCCGCACCGGCATCAACCTTTTGTTTCAGTACTTCTATTTCATGGTCGAGGCCTGGTGATTCAGGGTGGCATTCCGGGTAGGCCGACACTGTCATGTCGAACTCGCCAACCTGGTTCAGACCCTGCATGAATTCAGTGGCATTGGCATAACCATCCGGGTGAGCCGTGAATTTACTTTCATCACCGGGTGGATCACCCCTGAGCACCACCAGGCGATTGATACCGGCATCCCTGAACTGGCGTGCCATATCATCAGCGTCAGCACGACTGACACCGACACAGGTCAGGTGGGCAACAGGGGTCAGTGATTTCTCGCTTAACAGGCGTTTGACGATGGCCAGGCTGCGGTCTCGACTGGAACCACCCGCACCATAAGTGATGGATATAAAATCCGGGTCGAGCAGGGCCAGGTCATCTATTGATGCCCAGAAATTTTCCGCCTTGTTTAAATCGGCAGGAGGAAAAAACTCAAAAGAAACAGAGACTTTCTCGTGTTTTTCACTGAGGCTCATGTTATGTGGCTCAAATTTCCATTAAAAATTGTTGCTATGATCCCTGAAGTAATTTATAAGTTCAATTTATATTAATTTATATAAATTATTAGATTATCTTATAAATAAAGCCTATGAAATCACCACTGGAAATTCGTCATCTGCGCCTGCTGCAAACCCTGGCCGATACTGGCACCCTGTCGCGTACAGCTGAACATATCCATGTCACGCAATCAGCCCTGTCACAGCAGATCAGGCAACTCGAAGACTATTACGATACCAGTCTGTTTGAACGTAAAAGCAACCCGATTCGTTTTACGCCGGCCGGAGAGCGCCTGCTCAACCTGGCACGCCTGAGCCTGCCACAAATAGACTCTGCTGAACGTGATATCGCCCGTATCGCTTCCGGCTCCGTTGGCCGCTTGCGTATCGCCATTGAATGTCACAGCTGTTTTGACTGGCTTATGCCAACCATGGATAAATTCAGGGGCCAGTGGCCCGAGGTAGAACAGGACCTGGTGTCAGGTCTGACACCGGATCCGGTCGCCCTGCTCCTGACAGATGAAGCCGACCTGGCCGTACATACGGAGCCCGATCAGCGTGAAGGCGTGGTCTATCATGCCCTGTTCGATTTCGAGATGGTGGGCTGCTGCTCCCCAAACCACCCGGTTGCAAGCCGTGCCTATATAAAGCCCGAAGATTTTGTGAATGAAACCCTGATCCAGTATCCGGTTGACGACAACATGCTTGATGGCATCAAGCACTTCCTGCGTCCTGCCGGCATCCAGCCCAAAGCCCGCAGAACAGCAGAACTGACCCTGGCCATCATTCAGCTGACGGCCAGTGGACGTGGCCTGAGCATGCTACCGACCTGGTCGGTGCAACCCCAGGTCGACCAGGGCTACATAAAAACCAAACCACTGGGCAAACAGGGTCTCTGGTGTCGTCTCTATGCCGCTACCATGCAGGATGCCGAACCCTGGCTGGAAAACTTTCTGGAACTGGTGAGGACTCTGGCACCAATTTCATTGTCGGGAATCCGCCCCTGTACTGATTAACAATTGGCTGTACAACATGCACCGGCTCATGAAAGTTTATATACTTTCATGAATAATTTATTCATAGCATAAGAAGTCAAGGAGATCGTTTTGGACCGTACCAGATTTGATGAATATATAAGACGTTTTAATGAAGAAGACCCGACTGCCTTTGATGAATTTATTGCGCAGGATATGAAAATGTTAAATGGCGCTCTGGAATTTACCGGTGTGGAAGGAATGCGTGACCATTATGAAAACAAGATCTGGCCTTACTTTACAGAAGCATTAAATGTCCTGGCTTTTGTGAGTAATGACAGGAATGTTGGCATCCAGATGTGGGCCAGGTTCACAGCCAAGCATGATGGAGACACGCTTTTTGGCAAGGTGGGAAAAGGCGAGCTATTTGATTTTCGAGGATTAATTTTGTACGACGTAAACGAAGAAGGTAAATTCAGCAAAATCACGGTGGCTTACAACAGTTTTAAAAATACCAAGGTAAGCGGTGAAGAAATTGAAATGGGCATGCCCCATTAATTTTCAGTGAGACATTCAAGTCAATCAATCAAATCAATATTTTAAAAAACTGAGGCTAATGCAAAATTGCCACCAGTAAACATTATTTAATTGCTAACTCAGGAATTGCAAACGGAATGCGATTGATGTCAACTCCCCGGGCTGAACCGGGCGTTATGCCGATGACACGAATTTCTTCAATGGCAGCTGGATTTTCAGCAGCATTTGCCATATGCGACGTGGAGAAAGTAGCTGAAAATGACAGGCCAAGTGCCAGCCTGATGCAGCTGTTTAACTTACTTCTGGCTAGCAACAGTGAATTCCTTAATTCGCTCATTAAGGATGATACTAACAGGCTATCGGGCAGTTCTAAAAAATTCTAAAAGCCTGTTTACATCGAATGCCTAACGCGACAGGCTCATATAGGCTCGATCGATGAGCCTTTTAGGATCACCATATTGCTGATCAAATTCCCGGGTGGGTGCAGCAGCGAATACTTCTTCAAGCGTGGATCCGGCATCAATCAAACGTCCAATCCTGTCTCGAACAGTAACCAGCATGTTCACGTAATCCACCAGATCCTGATAAGCCAGTACCGGACCGTGCCCCGGTAAAACAGCCGTAGAGGGTTCAATGGCATCCAGAACGCTCTGGCAAAATTCGATCATGCCATCGATATCACCACCATTACCGGCATCAATAAAAGGAAAGGATGCATTGAATACATCGCCCATGTGAACGATATTGGCATTACGAAAATAGATAGCAGTATCACCTGTAGTATGGGCCGGACCGAAATGCATCAGATCAATGGTTTCACCATTAAAATGAAACTGCATGTGCTCATCATAGGTGATGACAGGCATGGCATCTTTAGGATAAGGCGGTTGCCTGTATGTCATACCCACCAGGTCTATAC
>JAYPJO010000115.1:0-2831 GCA_038128465.1 Gammaproteobacteria bacterium | reverse complement strand
TTGGCATGCGTGATGATCCACGTTCCATCTTCGGCCAGTAAAGGGTTGCCAAAAGCATGATCAAAGTGAAAGTGTGAATTAATGGTGAAATTGACACCATTACTTCCCAGCTCTCGGAGTTTACGCTGAATTTTTTGATACAGCTCTGCATACTGGCTGTCCACCAGCAACGTACCCTGTTCGCCAATAGAAGCCAGGATATTACCACCACTGCCAAACAGGACATGCATACCTGGCGCCACTTCCTGGGAGGTTATAACAATGTCATCCAGATTGATGCCCATGGCATTCATGACATCATCAAATTCAGTAAAATCCTGAGCCTGTGCGCTTAAACTGGTCGCAAGTAGTGTGAATACAAGCAGGAATTTTTGCATGATACTTTCTCGTTCTTCTTGGTATTGATTCCTTGAGTATAAAAGCTCTGGCTTGATTCAGCCAGTGCTGGTTAATGCATTAACATAAACTGCCAGATTAAGCTGAAAATATAACTGTTTGCTAGAATGCTGCATTCATTTACTCAAATCCACAATTGAAAAGCATCATGAACATGAAAAACAAATCAGCATTAATCACCGGATCTACCAGTGGAATAGGTTTAGCCATTGCCCATTGCTTTGCCGGGCAGGGAATGAACATCGGACTGCATGGTCTATTACCCGAAGAAGAAGGCAAGGCGCTGGCAAATGAATTTGAAGAGCAGTACCAATGCAAAGCCGCTTTTAGTAACGCTGATTTAAGAAACGTGGATGAGATTAAAAGCCTGGTTCAGGAGGCTAATGGTGCATTAAATGGCATCGACATTCTGGTTAACAATGCCGGTATACAGCACACCAGCCCGGTTGAAGAATTTCCACTGGATAAATGGAACGACATAATCGCCATCAACCTGAGTGCGGCCTTTCATGCTTCCCAACATGTATTGCCGTTAATGAGAGCCAATAAATGGGGGCGAATCATTAACATTGCGTCAGTTCATGGACTGGTAGCATCAAAGCTCAAGGCCGGTTATGTCACGGCCAAGCATGGCCTGGTTGGCCTGACCAAAGTTATTGCCCTGGAAAATGCAGAATGCGGAATCACCTGTAATGCCATCTGTCCTGGCTGGGTGGATACACCCCTGATTGCCAGACAAATTGAACAAATTGCCGAGAATGAAAATATTGAATGGGATGCCGCCCGTTATAACCTGTTGACGGAAAAACAACCCATGCCGGAAATGACGACTACGGAAAACCTCAGCCAGCTGGCACTGTTTTTATGCAGTGATGCTGCCAAAACGATGACCGGGGCGAGCATTCCCCTGGATGGTGGCTGGACTGCCCAGTAAAAAACAGGCTCACACTACCATCGTGGAGATTCGGCACCGGGTTTGGGTGGCCAGGTTTCACAGGGTCCGGGATTCCATTTTGATGAATCAGCTTCACGGCGGAAGTGAGATGTCGTGACATAAGGCTGCATCAGGTATGCCGGGTCATCAACAATGGTGGTCACAACCAGCCAGTCATCACCAGTCGGTGCAGTCAGACGATCATAAAATTCCGTCAGGATGGCATCCTCGCTATAGGGCGCACCATTGGATCTGAGATAGCCGGGCAACATACGTGTGGTGATAACTTTCATGGATCCTCCCGGTGGCGTTGGGCTGTTCGGACGATAAAACATTCTGCTTTTATTGATCAGGAGATTTTCCCATTCGGCAACACTGTAACCCTGCCAGGTTCTTTCCTGGGTGGCGCCTTCCAACATCATGCTCAAGATGGGTCGATGACCTGTTCTGGAAAAATTCAGCAAGCGGGTCTGGCTGCCAGCATCTGTATCAATACGCAAGGTATAGTCATCCTGCCATGAAATCTGCAGCCTCGTAGGGACCCGCATTATGCGGGCAGCACCAAAGGCTTTGCATTGCAGGCCAGCGGCATTGTCTGCATCCAGGTCCCAGGTGTTGGCAATTTCAGTTGCCACATCATTGAGTGGAACACTCATGTAGTCTCCCGGTGCGGGCGTGAGCATGCGATAAGCCCAGTCTTCCGTAACAACCGAAACCCAGTTGCCGGTCAGGTCTATTGGCGCTTCTACTCTTCCCGGTGCTGCAACGGGAACAGGGCCATCCAGGATCAGGTTCTGTGCATTAACAGAACCAGACCAGCAGGTCAGGCTTAGCAGAGTGGAAAATACCCTCAGAAAATATCTGGCGGAATGTTTGTTCATGTTGATTGATGGATTAGTCAAGTTCATTGTAAACAGCCTCCAGAAAATCCCTGCTGCTCCAATCGCCAGTATCGCTACCATACAGGCCGTCATACTCCAGTGATGGGCGCGCCGCAATAATTTCATCCAGGGTCCTTCCCTCATTAATCATATCCCTGACACGATCCCTGATAATAGTGACCATGTCCCGGTATTCAACAACATCCGACTCCGAGGCCAGCCGTCCTTTTCCCGGAATCACCAGTGTGCCGCCCTGCTGATTAAACTCCGCGATAGTTATATTGATGATATTGTTCAGGGCATCTATCACACCCTGAAGTGAGCCACCCAGTTCAGGATAAAAACGCGGGTAAGCTGCAATATCAAACAGGGGGCCGGTCACCAGGACATCAGACTTTCTGAAATAAACCATGATGTCAGCTTCGGTAATGGCATTCGGCTGATGCAGCATTTCGATACCTTCCCCGTTAAAAAAGATATCCTTTCTTGTGCCAAAAAAAGCATTATTGGGCCAGTAATCAAAAGGGATCTGATCGGCAAAACGCGTGGCCAAAATAGTCAGACCGTTGGTATGTCCCACTATCGGCATACCGAAAATGACGGCACCACCGCCAATACCT
>JAYPJO010000114.1:0-6720 GCA_038128465.1 Gammaproteobacteria bacterium | reverse complement strand
CCGTAAACGTTCTGGTCTGGAAAGGAGGCGTGGATGCTGGTGGTGGTTCCCGGCGTTCCCTGGGTTCCAGACCCCGGTCTGAAGGGCCGGGGCCACGCACATGAGGAGGCGGCTCAATTCCTGTCATCTGAGGCAGGATGGTATTACATTCCGGACTGAGCTCCGGCAGGACGGAAATTTTTACCGGGTGAATCACCTGGGCGCCACACAGGCTTTCACCGGCAAGTATTCTGCCTTCAACCAGCACCTTGTGTTTCAGTTGGGGCGGATGAAAGGAGGAGCCGATGTCCTGTGTGATACCCAGATAATAGTTCTGTCCCTCGAAAGTCCCAAACCAGCATGGGACTGAATAGGTATCCTGCACGATCGGGCAGGAAACAAAACTGATGGGTTCCCCATCGTTGTTATCAGGAAAGTCGACCAGCGCTTCACTTTCAGCTGCATGCAGGGGAATGCATAAAGCCAATGCCAGGAGACTTAAAAGAAGCAGGCTTGGATTGCTTTTATTAATAGTAAACATGATCAGTTTCCCTGTAAGTTTATGGTCAGTTACAGAACACTCAGGAAATTCACCAGGTCCTGTCGCTCCTGTTCGGTATAACCGATGTTGTAACGACGGTCATAGAAGTCAATTATTTCGCGCAGGCTTTCAGCCGAACCGTTGGAAAAGTATGGCGCCCTGCCTGCCAGGCCACGCATCTGCTGCATGGTAATGGCGCCGATGTCAGCACACTCACCTGAAATCAGGGCTCTACCCGGATCATAGGTATATATCTCCCGACCCAGGTAGGGATGAGGGGGCGCAGAAGCATCACAGGTCAGCTTGAACAGTGGCAGATCCGGCATATTGTTGGCTGTAGGCAGGTTTGTTGTACCCAGGTCTACATATCCCGGAGCCAGGTCCATGCCGGTGTTTTGCATGTTATGGCAGGTGGCACAGCTTCTTTTTAGCGGATTACCCAGGCCAATAGAGTTGATATGGGTTGAATCGGAAATCCAGATGGTGCCAGTCATGTAAATATCATTGCCGCGTTTTACCGATTCCCTGAATGCCTGCTGTTCCTCGGAAAGCGATGAAAAGTTTTCATTTTCCAGCCAGGCATCGAAATAGCCAAAGGCAGGCGTCTGGAAATCATCGCCGAGAGCAACCCGGCCGTCTATCAATGATTGCGGACCACCACTGGCACCGTCACTACTCAGGCTGCCAGCAATATTGTCGACGCTTTGCGCGGTATAAACCTGTCTTTCAAAGGCTTCTATCTGCTGCATTTCTGCTTCGGTAAGTGCGCGTTCCAGTTGCAGGTGAACGGCAGCGGCTTCTCTCATTTGCGCCCTCAGGGAAGATGCGCGGGCATCAGACATCATGTTCATACCGGAGCGTCTGCCGCTTTCCACATCAAGCGCAAGCGGCATGCCGGTTTTGATATTAAAGAAATTGCCGCTGGTAGCGACATATTTCAGGTTGGCTGCCGGACGCGGACGTCGATAGACAGAAACAGTAGGGTTGTCACTTTCAATACCGTAAACCGGATCACTATTACAACCGGTGGGGTCATTCACAACTTCAATGGTGAATTCCGGTTCCAGGGGATTGCCATAGTCATCATTCGGTGGCCATGGCAGACCAATACGAATCAGCCCTTTTTCGAGAAGCAAAGAGTGTGAGGCCGGATCCTGTGGATCGAGATTCGGACAGTTGGCACCATCAATCATGGCAAACAGGGGGTCATTACCACCACTTTCCTGCCAGCGCTGTTGAATGGTGTTGACTGAAATGCTCATGCTGTCAGCAGGCTGATGGCAGGTAACACAGGCACGGCCATTGCTGCCAATCGCTTCAAAAAACGGATGTCCGTCTGTATTTATTGGACCATCCACGTTGATGACTTCGGAAAGACCGCTGGCATTCGGATAAAACTTGCTGGGTAGCAGCGGATCATCCTGACCCGGAAACCACCATTCGGAAACAGCAACTGTTGTGGTCTGAGCGATACCTTTTAGCATCAGGCCTGATACCAGCGTACACGCGACCAGGCAGATCAGGATTCGTTTGCTTTTCTTACTGACAGGATTTTTCATGAGCATTATCACTTTCACGCTTGTTATTGCTGCATTTAAATGAGCTGGCAGCATTTATTGTTATGAGGAATATCACTCACCGGTGCAGAATAGCAACACTGCACAAAAGTAATCAACTATAACTGCGGGTATTTGGGGGAATCGTACTTTAATGAGGAGCCGTCCGAGGCGGGGATGCCGAGGCCGAGCGTACAGGGAGGTATTTACCGCGTGCTCCGAATTAAAGTACGATTCCCCATACACCTATAAAAATAACAATCCGGGGTTCAACCACTATGGTCTCTTCTGTTAAAACCTGTCTGCTTGTTCTGTTCACGACATCTTGCCTGTTCTATTCAGTTACGGCCCTTTCTCAGACACAAATAGATGAAATATCCGGCCAGTTTGACGATGGTACCTACTGGCTGGCCATGAAGCCGGAAAACTGGAACGGTACATTACTATTGAACCTGGATGGTGCCGGCTACCGCAGTGGCAATGCTGCCCCGGTCAGGCGAATCAGGGCTTTTGAGCAATGGCTGTTCAAGCAGGGTTATGCCATGGGAGGCATTACCCGGGAGCCGGTCAGCTACGATTTCATTCAGGCGGGCGCCTACCTGATGGATGTGCGTGACCTCTTTATTCAGGAGTGGTCAGAACCGACCCGTACCCTGGCAGTTGGCACTTCAAGGGGAGCTTTTGCAGTACGCATGAACCTGGAGCTGTATCCGGATGTTTTTGATGGCGGTTTTATGACCGCCGGCGGCGGTGGTGGTGAAATCGCCGTGCTGAATAACAAGCTGAACTCGGTCTTTGTCATGAAAACCCTGGTTAACCCCGATTCGCCCCTGCGGCTGGTCAATATTGATACGGTGGCAGAAAATGCTGCCTGGGCTGCGCTGGTAGAAGAAGCAAATTCCAGCCCCCAGGGAAGAGCCCGCCTGGCATTTTCAGCAGCCATGCAGCAGCTTGCCACCTGGGCGGTACCGAACGCACCAAAGCCCGCAGCAGATGATTATGACGCCCAGCTTGACCAGATTGCACAGGTGATGGCTTTTGCCACGGCTATCCCTGTCCGTGGCGGCATCGAGAATATTGCACGGGGTAATGTCTCCTGGAACACCGATGCAGACTATGAAGATTTACTCAATCGCTCAGGCCGCCGTGACATGGTGGAATACTTTTACGAGCAGGCCGGGCTCAGCCTGGCAGACGATCTTGAACTACTGGCCAATACACCGCGTATCAGTGCCGATGCCGGTGCTATTCGCCGAATTGAACCGATGACGACCTATAGCGGACGAATCCAGGATCCACTGGTGAACCTGGATAATGATGACGTGGTTGATCCGGCACCGGACAAGCTGGCTTATGTTAATACACTCAAAAATGCTGGCAGGGATCACCTGTTCCGGCTGGTCTGGACCGATATCGCGGGACATGCCACACACTCCGGGCTGGAAATGGCAGTCGGCTTTTCCTTACTGATCAATCGCATCGACAGTGGACAATGGCAGGATACTTCGGTGCCTTCGCTGCAAAGAATGGCTATGGAAATCCAGGCAGCCAATACTGAACTGGACATGGGAGAGGTGCACTTTTTCAACCCGGGTCCATTGCCGGAACCACTCAATACCTGGGATATTTCCAAATGGGGAAGCTATCAGCCGTAATAAACTGGCCCTAACATGATTCAAAAAGCCCGTATTAACGGGCTTTTTTATTTGAATTTCAGTTTCTTGCTTTCAGCACCACCGGTCCCAGCAAACCGGACTGCGGAACCGGAGGCGGTTCACTACCGATTGGCGGCGGACCGAATCGCAAAGGAGGAAGATCAGTCAATACGCGCTGTTCCGGTGGCAAGGTGCGATCAAGCGCAATACGATTGGTCCATTGATTGGTGACTCGAACTTCCAAGCTGTTATTCCCTCTGCGAAGAACTTCACTCACATCGACCTGATAAGGAGGCTTCCACAACACTCCCATTGATTCGCCATTTACCAGCACTTCAGCAATATCCCGCACATCGCCCAGATCAAGCAGCAGCTCCTGGTTCTGCTGTAACCACTGAGCAGTGACCTGGAAATTTCGGGTATAGCTGGCCGTGCCGGAAAAATAGGCGATATTTCTGTCATCATGCTCGGTCCAGGAAATGAGGTTAGCAAAAGAGACCGCTCCGTCACCGCCCAGTGCCTGTGGAAAATCCAGCATCCAGTCTTCATTCATTACCAAAAGTTCAGCCTCGGTAAATTCTCGTGCAGCCCGGGCAGGAATTGTTGTGGCTTCCCTAAAAACCACGAAAACTGCATCACGACGCTCCATCGGAATGCTGACAGTCGTACTCTCTGTATTCATCGAATAGGCTGCCGGCTCAATTAGCCCGGTATCTGAATGCCATAGTTCAGGCGTTTTGCCACTAATGCGGAAACGCAGTTCAACTGTTTCTGCGCGATCACGCTGATTGGATACAAAATAGATATCGGCTTCATCTGTTCGGCGGTGCAGGGTTTCCAGATAGGTGTCGGCATCCATTCCCTGGTATTCAACATCCGGCTGGATACCGATAGTGCCTAGAAGATCTGCCAATGACACACCTGAAAATACCTGGCCTTCTCCATAGGCATGACGCAGTACCGTGCGCCCGTCAATATCACCCCAGACCGCCCTGCCGATAGCGGCAACCTCATCATCAACCAGGGGATAACCGGCAAGTCCAGGAGATTGCACTGGCCTGGGCCCCAAAACGGTTGCGCCAGCCTGCACCAGTTCCTCAATACGCCTGGCCATGTGTAGGGTCATGGTATCCTGTTCCGGCAGCACCAGGACGGTATAACTCGGGCCATCCTCTATCTGAATCCGTCCATTTACGATACTGGCACGCTCAAGCAGGACCTCAGCGTTGGTAAAATCGAAATCGTAACCCTCAGGCGCTTCAGGTGTGATTTTTTCCCAGTATGGCACTGCAGCCGGAATATCTTCTCCCAAGAAATAAAGAATATCGCCGACAAATTCACCCTGCTGCAGCATGAACATATTGCGGTTCAGATAACCGATAAAGCCATCTGCCTGCTCAGCCCAGGTAATATTACGATGCAGGTGAGTACCGACCATGGTGTTACCGGGGAACCTATCCAGCGGCTGATGCGCAGACGTATGAAAAATATAGCGGTTGACACCCTGGCTGGCCCAGTAATCGCCTGGCCATTTCAGGTTAAAGGGTGCTTCATAGCCACCACCCGTCCATGATTCAGCCCCGACAATGCCTTTATTGTAAAGTCGGGAACCCGACGCAGCTTCGCGTACATCCGACCAGTAAGCGTTGGGACGATAGCTTGCACCACTGTAGGGCAAACTGGTAGGTGTCTGCCAGCCATTTTCCTGCACGAAAAAGTCGCCAGAAATAAAGAATTCACCCATCGGAATATCTACCCTGCCCTTGTTCATCAGGGCATCTCCCAGAAAAGGCAGGGACACGCCCATGGCTTCCGAATAAATCTGCATACCCTGTTCATGTGCCAGTTCAGCGATAGCACCGTAATGCTCTTCAGCCAGCAGGTCAGCCAGGGTACGGCGAAAATCCCAGAGAAAGCGGTCACTGATATCAGCGCTCCCGACAATCATACCGGTCAAGACAGGAAGATAGGGCAAGGGGTCATAGCCCTGGCGGGTCAAAAATTCTTCCATTATGTCATCAGTCCAGTTCTGCTGGTCAGACTCAAAACTGTCCACCAGGAAATACTGCAGGCTGTCACCATAAAGGTCACCGAGTGCCTCGCGCATGGGTTCGGTATATCCCCTGTAATAAGCCTCCATATGTTCAGAGTTGAGTTTATCCACTTCAAAACCTGTACCTTCAGGAACCGCAGGGCCATTTTCGGCACCAGTCAGTGAATAGCCCAGCCTGATCACAGTCCAGTCACCTTCCGGAACCATCCAGCTTAACTGCCCGTTTTCATCAGTGGCATCTGTCAGATCAATTACATCACTGGTATCGACTAAAGCTTCCATACCAACAGGGTGAGTTGGCAAGACTTCATAATTGAACAGGATGGCGAAAGCGGCTTTATCTTCAAAACGGTTAACGCGCCCACCGGAATGCAGCTTCAATTCACTAACACGATAATCCTCTCCAATTGCCGGGCGCTGAAAACCTCCCAGTGATGAGGTCCCACCAATTGGTGAAGTAAATTCAAAGCGAAAATATCTGGCAGTGGTTTCCGGTACCGAGAAAGTTCGGATACCCATGTCACGAATATCATGTTGCTGCCCCGGTAAACTGGCAATCACCTCATAATTCACCGCGTCCATACTGGCCTGCAGGGAGCCCTGGGGAATAATTCCGGCAGTCCCAAAACCCCGGCTACCCTGCATGGCAATGGTGAATGCGCGAATAGTCTGTGGTTCCTCATAGTTGAACTCTAGCCAGGATTCGGTGGTTCCAGCCCTGAAAGGCAAAGTTATAAAACTGTCGTAATCACCATCATTTAATGGCTCAAACTCAAGCTCCCCGACATTTGAGTTGAGCGTTACATTTCCTGACTGGACATCATCTTCCGTTGCAGGTGTACGGTAAGCCACTACCCTGACATCTTCATAATAGGCTTCCTGGCCAGGCGCTGAGCGTTCAAAACGGCCATAGGGACCAATTACTCCCGGTGGCAG
>JAYPJO010000113.1:6371-6725 GCA_038128465.1 Gammaproteobacteria bacterium | reverse complement strand
GTTTTAAATATCCAGAATATGCCTGTTAAGCAGACAAGTAGGAACAACCCCGTCATCCCCAGGCTCACCCACAAATTCACATCAGAAATTTCATAGAAACTCCAGCGGAACCCACTGACCAGATAGACTACCGGGTTGAACAAAGTAACGGTCTGCCAGAATTCAGGCAGCATATTGATGGAATAAAAACTACCGCCTAGAAAGGTTAAAGGAGTGATGATAAGCAGCGGTACAATCTGCAGCTTTTCAAAATTGTCTGCCCAGATGCCGATGATAAAACCGAGCATGCTGAAGGTAACCGCTGTCAATAACAGGAAGAACAGCATCAGGAAGGGATGCATGATTTCCATATCG
>JAYPJO010000113.1:1755-6361 GCA_038128465.1 Gammaproteobacteria bacterium | reverse complement strand
AAGATGCCGTTATCAAAATAATGATGCCCACGATCAGGGATTTACTCGCCGCAGCGCCAACATAACCGAGGACTATTTCCAGTGTAGATACTGGCGCTGACAGTAATTCAAAAATGGTGCCGATGAAACGTGGAAAATAAATACCAAAGGCAGCATTGGAAACACTTTGCGTGAGTAATGACAACATCATCAGTCCCGGCACCAGGAAGGCTGCATAACTGATGCCATCAATATTGCTCATGCGCGAGCCAATAGCGCTGCCGAATACTACGAAGTACAACGAAGTTGATAGCACGGGAGAAACGACACTCTGAGCCAGGGTGCGCCAGGTTCGTGCCATTTCATATTTATAAATTGCCAATACTGCGTGGTAATTCATTATTTTTTCACCAGGTTTACGAAAATTTCTTCCAGGGAACTCTGTTTGGTTTCCAGATCCCGGTAATGGATACCAGCCGCTTCAATATCATCAAGCAAGGCTGTGATACCAGTATCTTCCTGCTGCACGTCATAACTGTAGAGCAACTGTAAACCGTCAGTTTCAAGTTGCAGACCATAACTAGACAGGCTATCCGGAATCGTCAAAAGTTTTTCAGCAAGATGGAGCTTGAGATGCTTCTCACCCATTTTTTGAATAAGTGCTTTCTTTTCATCAACCAGGATAAGCTGACCCTGGTTAATCACACCAATACGATCTGCCATTTCCTCTGCTTCTTCTATATAGTGCGTAGTCAGTATCACGGTTACACCGGTTTCCTTAAGCTCACGAATAGCCCCCCACATTTCCTTACGTAACTCCACGTCTACCCCGGCAGTAGGCTCATCCAGGAATAAAATCTTCGGCTCGTGAGCCAGCGCCTTCCCTATTAAGACCCGGCGTTTCATACCACCAGACAATGTCATCAATCTGCTGTCTTTTTTATCCCAGAGTGACAGTGACTTCAGCACTTTCTCAATTATGGCCGGGTCTTTTTTCTTGCCAAACAATCCGCGACTGAATTCCAGTACATTGTTAACCGTTTCAAAAGTCTCAATGGTTAATTCCTGTGGTACGAGACCAATCTTGGATCGTGCTTGCCGGTAATCTTTCTGGATATCAAAACCCGCGACTGTGATAGAGCCCTCAGTCGGTGAAACAATGCCACAGATTGTACTGATCAGGGTGGTCTTGCCGGCACCATTGGGCCCCAGCAAAGCAATGATCTCACCCTTGTTGATATCCAGATTGATATCTTTCAGAGCCTGAAATCCGCCTTCATAAATTTTATTGAGATTTTTTATTGAGATTATTGCTGACATACCTGGCCTTCAACTGCTGTCCGGCTAATTAGGACAATGGGCAAGCATTCTAGGCAAGATCATCGGCAAAATAAACGATTAATGTAATCATTTGCTTCATAAATTGTTATGCTTGCCTGCGCTGTAAATACCGAGCTGCAAGATGAGTATTGTCAAAACGGAAAACCTGCATAAAAAGTACCCTGAGCCGGGTAAGAAAAATTCTTTTTTCTATGCCGTAAACGGTACTTCACTGGCCATTGAGACCGGTGAAATTTACGGCATTCTGGGTCCCAACGGGGCCGGCAAGACCACTACCCTGGAAATGATTGAAGGCCTCACTGATATTGATGAAGGGGATGCCTGGGTTGATGGAATTTCGGTTACAGACGAACCATACCGGGTAAAAGAGATCATCGGTGTACAGCTGCAGGCCAATGAATATTTTGATCATCTCAATCTGGCTGAACTGATTACCCTGTTCAGCCGGCTTTATCAACGCAATGCTGACCCGCTGGAATTACTGGACCAGGTAAACCTGAAAGGTAAAGCGCATGCCAAACCTAAAGAGCTTTCTGGTGGACAGTTACAGCGTTTTTCCATTGCCTGCGCCCTGGTGCATAAACCCAAGGTACTGTTTCTTGATGAACCCACTACCGGATTAGATCCACAGGCCAAGCGCAATATCTGGGAACTGGTTAAAAACCTAAATGACAGTGGTATGACCATTGTCCTGACTACGCACAACATGGAAGAAGCCGAGTACCTGTGTAATCGCCTGGCCATCATGGATCACGGCAAAATCATTGCTGAAGGCACACCGCAGGATCTTATTCTCACGCATGCACCGGAACCACCGGAAGTCCCCCTGCATGGCAACCTTGAAGATGTGTTCCTGGTACTGACTGGCACCGGATTGAGGGAGTAAACAGATGAATCTGACTCTCGTCATGACCAGGGTATTCCTGAAGATTTTTTCCAGAGACCGGCAGGCCATATTTTTCTCGCTGGTCTTTCCCATGCTGATGATGTTTGCCTTCGGCTTTTTCAATAGTGGCGAGGCAGAACCGATCAATATCGGCATAGCTGATAATGCCAATTCTCCATTAAGCAGAGACTTTATAGACAGTGTCGCCGCGAATCCCCTGTTCAATATCATCGAAGATGTTGAACCCATGCTCAGGGTTCTGGTCAGTGAAGGAGATATCGGGCTTGCCATGATTGTTCCCGAGCAGTTTCAGGGTAATCCGGCCAATACCAACCTGCGGGTTTTAATCGACACTTCCCAGACCGCTCAGATGAACACCGTCATCCCTTTACTGCAACAGGCACTGGTGGAGGTTGAACGTGACCTGCGCGGACTTGAGCCCTTGTTTGATATAGCTATCGAGGATATCGAAGCACGAACCCAGACCTACCTGGATTTCCTGGTGCCCGGTCTGCTGGCTCTGGCGCTGATGCAGATTTCCATGGGTGGCAGCGGCTTCAACCTGGTGGAATTTCGCCGCAAAGGCATCCTGAAACGCCTGTTTGTCACGCCGGTGCAGCCCAAAAACTTTATCACCGGGCTGGTTCTCTCGCGACTGCTGATTGTCATGGTTCAGTTGTCAATCCTGCTGGGCATTGCCATCCTGTTGCTGGACATCACCTTTATTGGCAATCTGTTCAATCTCTACATTTTTATTATCATGGGGACGACCATCTTTTTGTCACTGGGCTTTTGTCTCGGCTCACTGGCTAAAACCCAGCAGGCGATCATGGCCATGAACATGCTGCTCACCTGGCCGCAAATGCTGCTGACCGGTATTTTTTATCCCATTGATGCTATGCCGACGATAGTACAGCCTCTGGCCAATATCCTGCCCCTGAGCTTTGTCGTAAACGGCATACGCAGCGTCGCTATAGATGGCGCCAGTGTGATTACCCTGATGCCCAATGTCATCGGAATTGTCATCTGGATAGTCATCGCTCTGAGCTTTGCGATCAGACTGTTTAACTGGAAGGAAGTGGCAACTTGATCAGTTATCAGTCAGCAACAAGTTCATTATAAATTTCAGTTAACATGCCTGCAGGATCACCCCAGCGCTCATCATATTCAGCCGTAAGATTCCCTGACAAGATCTGCTCCAGGCTCATGCCGGTATTGATGGCGTTCTGGACGCGATTACTGATGGTATAGAACATTAACAGCTGCTCCCTGACATCAGCTTGCGAGCTGAGTACGCCATGACCAGGCAGGAAACGGGTATCCACATTGGATATTGCTATTAATTTTTCATAGGACTTCACAATCCCTATGAATGACCCACCGCTACCAGCGTCAACCCGCGGATAAGCAGTCGTCCTGAACACATCACCGGTATGGATAATATTGTCCTCCTGGAAAAACACAAATGAATCGCCACGGGTATGCCCGGGCCCTGTATGGAAAACGTAAATGGAGTCTCCGTTTACATGGAAATTCACCGCATCATTAAACGTGACAAGAGGTAGGCCCATACGCTGTTCATCACTTAAAGGCTGGCCAGGGTTACCACCAGTCATTTGATTATGCAGGATGTCCCTTACACTCTCATGCGCAATTACGACAGCACCGTTGGCAGCCATATTGGCATTGCCACCAACATGATCGCCATGGTTATGGGTATTTAATACAAATCGCAGCGGTTCATCAGTGAGGCTGTCCAGCGCCACGAGAATTCTCTCGGATAACTCTGCATACTGGTCATCCACCAGAAAAATGCCATCCTCGCCGATGGACACACCGATATTCCCACCGGCCCCTTCCAGGTAATAGATATTGTCAGAAACCTGGTGTGGAATGATTTCCACGTTGCTGAAATCCTGCTGGGCAAATGCAGCACTGACAAGCGATGTAAGCAAAATAACTAAAAGCGAGAGTTGTTTTTTCATCATTTTTCCCTGAGATCTGAACTGAAAGTGAAAAAATAATACATCACTCAACGATAAATAAGAATACTGGCTCAGGACTTGAGTAAAGGACTACAAAATCGAAACCCTGGCTTTATAAGGGTTTTAAAGCGCCACTCTCTGTACAACGGGGAATACCACGACCTGGCCAATCTGCAGGCGTTCGAAATCAATATTCGGATTGTACTGGCGGAATAGCCATATGGGGACGGATCGCTGGCGGGTCAGGTTACTCAGGAAATCACTGCGCTTGATGCTGTATTCTTCAGTTTCCTGGATACGGTAGGTCGCAAAATACTGTTGCTGCAGGTCACGGTGAAACTGAAGACGGCGGCTTTCAAAGGTAGCGCGATCAACTTCGGAGAAATCCAGTTTCAAACGATCACCAATCATCACC
>JAYPJO010000113.1:0-1745 GCA_038128465.1 Gammaproteobacteria bacterium | reverse complement strand
ATACCCAGCCAGTCAGCATAATGCCCGAGGGTTTCAATAGCCTGAATCTCAATGGTGCCGTCTCCGGCAACACTATAATCAGCCGGATCAGCTGATAAATCCGCCAATAACTGCGCCTGATTTTCTGACGCCATAACCTCTTCCTCAACAGCGGCCAGGGTGGCGTCCAGTTCAATTTCAACTTCTTCACCCAGGGCTGGCGATACCTCCATTTCACTGTCTTCCACCCCAGCATCGATTTCAGCAGCAGCGATCACTACAGGTGCGGTTGCAGGGGTGGTTGCCGGTACCGGTACAGGTTCTTCATTGCCGCGTAAACGCAGGCTTTGGCCCGGAAAGATCAGTCCCCTACTGTTTAACGAATTCAGTGCAATCAGACTATCAACAGATACACGATAGCGCTCAGCAATAATCGACAAGGTATCACCTCGACGTACTTCATACAGGCCATTTGACGGTATATCCAGTGGTGTATCGTCATTAACCACCAGTGTGGGAATCGAACCATCACGTTGTGGCAGTAGCAAAGTCTGACCGATACGGATGGTATTGCGGTCTCTTAGTTGGTTAATCGCCACCAGTTCAGAAATCGTAGTGCGATACCTTTCGGCAATTACCGAAAGTGAATCGCCACGTCTGACCACATAACTCAAATCCGGAATCTGTTCACTGAACAGTGTAGTCAGCGGCAGCGCGTTCAGACTGGCCAGTAAATTATCGCCCGGCAGACTGTCCCGACGTACTTTGATGGTGTAGCCCTTGGGAACGCGCTTGGTGCCGGACCACACAGCGGGCTGCAAGGCGGGATTATCCCGTCGCAGTTCTGCCAAGGTCACGCCCAGTGTACGGGTGAGGTCTTCGGCAGCAACATAGGAATCCATCACCTCTTCATGGAAACCGGGATGGTAATCCATCTGTAATGAACCAAAATAATCTTCATAGTTGCTGTCTACATGCAGGGCGGCTAAAAATTGCGGATAGAAGTTGCGCGAGGCAAAGCCAAAACGTGGCCCTTTGTATTCCGCAATAATGCGACCAATATCATCGGTACCTACATCACGCACGGCACGAGCAATGCCATTGGCACCGTGGTTATAGGCCGTTAGTGCCAATGGCCAGGTGCCTAGCGCGTTGTGATTAAATTCCAGTAACTCCATGGCACCATAAGTAGCAGCATAGGGATCCAGACGCTCATCAACTACAAAATCCACACGCATAAAACGTTGCGCTGTGGAACGCACGAACTGCCACATACCGGTAGCTGCAGCACTGGAATAAGCACCAGGATGAAACGATGATTCAACATGCGGCAGGATAGCTAACTCAACAGGCATGCCCTGACTGGAGACAACATTCTCGATTTGCTCACGATAGGCACCGGCGCGTTGCAGTCCTTCGATAAAGCGGTCTCGCTGCCCCAGTTGCCAGCGAACGTTATTAGCTGCCCTGGCCAGGCGCTCGTTGGAAACACCCTCAGGCCATAAATCCAGTATTTCCTGCTGTGAAGCTGTCAAACCGCTGCGCTTGCCGCCAGCCAGTACCCGCAAGTCATTGGCTATATCGTCACGGGTGTTATTAATGGTGCGGCGGTCACGATCCAGCTTGGTATATACAATGGCGAGGTTTTCAGCATCATGCAGAAAGCCGCTCTCGGTATCAGCTTCAGTGTAAACCTTAATCCAAAAATCGATGGCAGGACGGATATTATCAGGGATGGGGAAATCACTTTCTGCAGAACTTGCAGT
>JAYPJO010000112.1:0-6732 GCA_038128465.1 Gammaproteobacteria bacterium | reverse complement strand
GCGTTGCTTCAAGCGCCAGGCCCGAAACCAGCCAGTTCCACATCATCCAGCCACAGGTTGTGAAATAAAAAAAGCGTTCATTTTTTTTAATGCCACAATGCAAGACCTGCTCTTTCTTGTGCTGAATCAACAGGCCCATGGCCGAATGCACAATACACTTGGGTTGGCCGGTCGTACCAGAGGAAAACATGATGACCAGTGGCGCATCATAAGGCAGACGATTAAATACAATATTGTCAGGAGTGAAGGGTGCTAACCAGGCATCCATGGAACTAACAGGTAGCTCTTTCAGGTTATCTGTTGAGTTTTCATTAATCAGGATGATTCTCTGTAAATCACAGCCACTGGCAATAGCTTTAATGGTTTCTGTGGTATCAAACTGTTTTCCAGAATAGGAGTAACTGGATACAGCAATTAATATTTTTGGCGCAATCTGACATAAACGATCACTGGCTGCTGTGACCCCAAAATCCGGTGAACATGATGACCAGATAGCGCCAATTGACGCTGTCGCCAGGTAGGCAACAATTGCTTCGATGTCATTGGTTACTAGACCGGCAACCCGGTCGCCTTCAACGACGCCTTCTGCACGTAAAGCCTGTGCTGTTCTGGAAACCAGATCATAAAGTTGTTTGCGGGTGACGGTTCGGTGTGTGCCATCATCACGGTGGGCTGATATGGCCAGTCTGTCATCAGCATTTTGCAGGAGGTTTTCTGCATAATTTAAGCGCGCTCCCGGGTAAAATCGGGCTTTTCTGATGTCATCATTTTGGACGTATGATTGTTCCCCGGTATCACCGATTATTCCCAGGAAATCCCAGAGGGCTTGATAAAATTCATCAGGTTCAGCTATGGACCACGCATGCAGGTTTTCATATTTATCGGCATCACTGTGATGAAATTCCCAAGTGGATTCGGCAAATTGCCAGAGTGCAGTTTGCTGCTTTTTATCTTCGTCCGGCTGCCACAGGATTTGTTGATCTGGTGTAGGTCTGTTCATAAATTTAAAAATAATATTCCCTGATATTTTTATTCTTCGACCAGCAAGTTTAGATTCCTTTGAGAATCAACCAAAACGTTAAGTGGCTGTAATGACAGTCCGACACATGGACCATTCAGGCAAAGTCCATTTTCAAGTTCAAATTCAGCACCATGCCCGGCACAGATGATTCGACTGCTATCTTTATTCAGATAAGCATCCTTTTTCCATGCCATTGGGGAACCAGGCCAGTGCGGACAATCATTTTTATAGGCTCTCACATCATTATCAAGACGAACAATAAAAACAGTGTCCCTGCCGTCATTAAATGGGTCAAATCCGAGTGAGCTGTATTTTGCCAGTTTGTCCAGTTTGCAAAGGCTTATTTTTTTAACTGGCATCAATTCTAACTCGCTTAACAATTATATTATTTTTTTGGCGGAGGCCCACTTGGGAACCACTTTTCCCTGCTAAGAAAATGAAAAATTTGTGTGGTGTCTGCATTGACAGGAGCCTGTCGTTCAACCCAGTCATCATCATGAATATCCATGTCAGCATCGTATTCTACATGGCAGCCCAAAGGACTGTTGAAATACCAGAACCAGTTGGAACCAAAAATATGTCGTCCTGGACCCCAAAAAGTTTCATAGCCTTTGTCAGAAAAACGGGTGCCAGCCTGCAATAGTTCAGTTGGTCCGCCCATGTGGAAGGTGAAATGCTCACAGCCCTGCATAAACGGCGGGGTCTGTATCATAAATAGAGTATGGTGGTCATCAGTGCCAGCGGGTTTTAAAAAAGGACCCAATCCAGTAAAGCGATCAGTGCAGCGAAATCCAAGCCGTTCGACATAAAACTTTTCTCCTTTCTCAGCATCCGGCACAAAATAAACCACATGGGAAAGTGTTCTGGGGAGAGGGTTGCTGTCCGGATCAGAGCCAACTACATTGAATGGTCTCCGTGGTGGTGCACCTGGAGAATTAACCATTTCAGCAGGAAGATTTAATGTCTTGCGTATGCTTACCTGGAAACCCAGGCAAAACCCCAGGTCATCCACTGTTTCAAGTGAACCATCAGGTAGTACCTTCACCTCACGATCGGAGTTGAGCTCATCTTTAATAGCATCAAGGTCTGATTGCGAGACAACCCCGTAAACTGTTTTACGAAGCATGCTGCCTGACTCCAGAGCTGGTGGCAAGGAAGGGTCGTTTCTTTCCTTAACAATAACCGATGTTCCATCCAGGGCTTCAAAAACGCCGTTACCACTTGCTGCAAGTCCATAGTCTTGCAAATATTGGTCACAATCGCTGACGCTATCTACGCCAAATACTAAAGAATCAGGGCCTATAATATTCATGCTTATCTCGTTATCAGGAGTAAAGTTTATTATCTTCTATGTTGATGTAGCTCTATTAAAAACTATCAAGATCGTTGGCTATGGTTACTTCACCGTCATAGGTTTCATTTACCTGGGCTCTATAAAATTCTTGCTCTTCCGGCTCAATCATTAAGGGCGAAACATGCGTAAGAACTACACCTCTGACATTTGCGCGGGTAGCCATTTCTCCAACCTGTTGTGGTGTAACATGATGACTTCTTAAATGGTTGACGATGCCGTCAAATACCTGCTGGGGAATATTGGGGTTTACTGCCCTGATTCGGTCAATAGTCAGGTCAATATCCATGACTTCACTGATCAGTAAATCAGCATCACTCGCAAGGTTTTCGACTGCTTCACTGGGTCCGGTATCGCCGGTATAAACGATAGAACGATTTGGTAAGTCAAAACGAAATGACAGTGATTGATGGTTTTCAAATTCCTCACTGCCTTCAGGAAAGGAATAATGCGTATTCCGGATTGCGTTAACCGACATGTTATTCAATTCGACTTGTGCGCCATCGCGTAATTCAACAACACGGATATATTCATTCACCGGAGCGAAAGGTCGGTTTAAAAAGCCGTTGCCTACTTCAGATAAAGGAGTCATATACTGCATGATGCCTTCAACCATAAGCTGCGTTCCGGGTGGGCCATAGACAGTCAGTATTTCCCTGGTTTCCATCTGGTTACGCAAGCCCAGAATTGCGCCAAGTCCGCCGACATGATCAAAGTGGTGGTGGCTTAAAAATATAGCCCGAATCTCTAAAATAGAGATCCCCACTTTAGACAGTTGTGCAGCTGTGCCATCCCCGGCATCTATGAGATAAATATCTTCACCATTGATAAGCGCATTGGCTGGCTGGGCTCGCTCAGGGGTTGAAATCGGGCCGGAGGTTGTACCCAGGGTTATCCAGGTATTTTCAGAGTTTTCTGCAGCATAAATACCATGAGCCTGTAATAAGCAGATAAATCCAAATATCAACGGAATAAGCTTGTTTAGGTTGGCGCTATTCAACTTGAGCATCATTAATATACCTTTTAATCAAATTTGGCTTGTTACTTTCATAATGAATAACAACATTCTCATTGCTATAAATCCAATTGTTTGTTTTTATTGTAATCTACTAATTTAATTTATAGTTTATGGAGGCGAAATTCCCGGATGCGATTAAAAGGCCTTGATCTTAATTTGCTGGTAGCTCTGGATATACTGTTGGAAGAGCGTAGTGTTTCTCGTGCTGCAGAACGTCTGCATCTGAGCCAGCCTGCTGCAAGTGCAGCGCTGGGAAGATTGCGTGACTATTTTCACGATGAGCTGCTGGTATTGCATGGCAAGCGTCTTATTCCTACCTCTTATGCGGAAAGCCTGGTACCGGAAGTCAAACGGATACTTTCACAGGTTGAAAACCTCATAGCATTATCATCTGATTTTGATCCTGCTAAATCAGAGCGACTGTTTCGGTTGATGTCATCTGACTATATTTTAAATGTATTGATTACCCCACTAATAACATCCATTCAGGACAGGGCTCCCAATGTGAAATTCAATATGCGACTGTCTCAGGAAATAGTAAAAACTGAGTTTGAGCGGGGCAAGATTGATTTAATGATTGTGCCCGATGAATATATGTCCATTCAACATCCGTCAGAATTACTTTTTGAGGAGCGACATGTCGTGGTTGGCTGGAATGAAAATAGTTTTCTTGATAAGAGGAAAATTAAAAAAGCATTTTTTGAGGCTGGCCATATCACTGTCTCCATGGGTCCGGAAGGGGGGCCACCTTTTCTGGAAAGGCATCTGGCCAAATTGGGTTATCAACGCCATATCGATATTAATGCACCACATTTTTCTGCAGTACCCTGGCTTTTATTGGAGACAGATCGCCTGGCCGTGATGCAGGAGCGACTGGCAAAGAAATTTTGTACTGTATTTCCACTGAAGATGCTGCCATTACCTTTTGAATTTCCGTTAATGCGTATCATGGTCCAGTATCACAGCGCCAGAGCAGGAGACCAGGGGTTAGTTTGGTTACGGCAGTGCTTGCATGAAGTTGCTGCAAAAAGTGCGGGGTAAATTTGTGTTGTATGTGCTCCGCTTAAGTCTCATCAAATAAATTAATATAAATGCATAAAATTAATAAATTATATTAATAAAGTTTTGTGCATTAAGCTTACCTGTCATACACAGATAACATTTCATCAAAAGGTATTCGTAATGAAAGATCTTTCCATTCTCATTATTGGTGGTGGCATTGGCGGATTGACGTCAGCAATTGCACTCGGCCAGAAAGGGTATAGTGTAGAAATTATTGAAAAAGACCCGGAATGGTCTGTCTATGGTGTAGGCATTATTCAGCAATCGAATGTTATCCGTGCAGTTGCCCAGTTGGGCATTATTGATGACTACCTGGAAGCTGGTTGTCCCTTCGATGGACTCGAAGTTTATCTGCCCAATGGCGATCTGGCCGCCAAAATACCGGCACCGAAACTGACTGAAGAATACCCGGCACAACTGGGCATCGGGCGACGCGCTCTGCAGAAAGTGCTTGCAGATCGTGCAGCGGTTGAAGGTGCCACAGTTCGCTTGGGGCTGATAGTTGAAAGCCTTGAAGACAATGAAGAGGGTGTTGCCGTCACTTTTTCAAATGGATCCTCCGGCCAGTATGATCTGGTTATTGGTGCTGATGGCGTGTACTCGCAAATGCGGGAGATGTTATTCCCGGATCTACCCAAACCTGAATTTGCAGGGCAAAGTGTCTGGCGTTACAACTTTAAACGCCCCGAGGACCTTGATTCACTACATGTTTATGAAGGACAGATTGGCTGTGGCCTGGTGCCATTGTCTGATGAATTGATGTACATGTATGTCACCACACCTGAACCAGGCAACCCTCACTATCCCAAAGAGGGTATTGCCAGAGCCATGCGTGACAAGCTGCATGCTGCCCCACCCCGTATTGCAGAACTGGCTAAAGAAATCACTGAAGATGATGAAGTGGTTTACAAACCCCTGGAATGGATTTTTATTGATGGTGACTGGCATAAGGGTAACGTGGTTTTAATTGGCGATGCCGCTCACGCCACAACACCTCACCTGGGGCAGGGAGCCGGGATGGCTATCGAGGATAGCCTGGTGCTGGCAGAAGAACTGGGAAAAGCCGATACAGTTCAGGCAGCTTTTGCCGGTTTTCAGCAGCGCCGTTTTGAACGCTGTCGTTATATCGTGGAATCATCAGTTGCTATCTGCAAGGGGCAAATTGGTGAAGGCCCTCTGCTTAATAATGCCGAGGAATCGGCCAAGATGTTCAAGGTAATTGCACAACCGCTATAAAACTTCTGTTTGATCCAGGCAAAGCATTTTAGAAATTAATGTTTAACTTTTGAGGTATGAAATTATATGGCCCTGTTTGAGTATTTCCCCAACTACGTCTGGAACCTGTCAATTGCCATTGCCATGGAGAATGGTGGCCGGATTGGTGAAATTGTGGACATGTGTGAACCGATCAGGAATGCTGCTGATAATGGTGAGGATGCCGGTACCCAGGAATTTCATCAGGAATGGGTGAAAATGGCGGATAAGCTGGCTGATCTGGCAGCAGAAGATGAGCAGCAGGGTCGCCTGTTTTCAGCGGGTAACAAGTTGAAGCGTGCCTGCATTTATTATGTCACTGCCGAGCGCATGCAGGGCCATGGTTATCCAGGCCGCATGGAAACCTACAGGAAGGGTCTGGATAGTTTTTCGCGGGGAACCGGTTATTGCCAGGACAATGTTGAACGCGTGGAAATCCCCTATGGTGATAATAAATCCCTGTCGGCCTACCTGACGCTGGGTGAAGGCGAGGGACCCAGGCCGATTGTCATTTTCTGTAATGGACTGGACTCTTTCAAGGAGATGCTATGGCTGGGAGGCTTTCCTCTGGCCCTGGCCAAGAGAGGTATCAGCTGTCTTTGCGTGGATCAGCCAGGCACCGGTGAAGCCCTGCGCCTGCAGGATATACCGGCTACTCACGCCAGTGAAGAATGGGCATCTGCCTTGGTAGACTGGCTGGAACAGCAGGATTTTGTGGATGCCAGTAAAATCGGTATGACCGGTATATCTCTTGGCGGGCATTTTGCCCCCAGAGCCGTTGCCTATGAGCCACGCTTTGCTTCTGGTGCGGTGTGGGGAGCCAATCATAACTGGGCCGAAGTTCAGCAAAAGCGGATAAAGAGGGAAGGTGAAAATCCGATCCCTCATTACTGGAACCATGTATTCTGGGTGTTTGGTTGCAAGGACATGGATGAGTTTCTGGAAAAAACCAGAGGTATGACGCTTAATGGTGTAATGGAGCTGATCAAGGTGCCGTTCCTGATTACCCATGGTGCCGAGGACCGG
>JAYPJO010000111.1:4555-6734 GCA_038128465.1 Gammaproteobacteria bacterium | reverse complement strand
GGCCCGATAATTGGCCAAGGCAACCAGCTGCCAGTGCAGGACATGATTTTGTGGAATGACTTTCAGTGAATAGGACGATATCGGCATGAGACAGTGAGGTGCAGGTTTGAGTCTCAGTATGTGTGGCAACAGCGTAATTTCCCTGTCAAAACGATAGGTAGTCTGGTGATGAATGGCGACTTTAATGGACATGAGATAGTCAAAAACTATTGCTTGAGTGCTATGTTGTCCCTGTTGAAGGCCCAGGATAAAGGTGGTAACTGGTTAAAAGCCTCAACCAGACGACTGTCCCAGGCTTTTTTCAGGTCGCGCAGAAATTCACTGTCTTCCTCAAAACGGTGATAGGGCTCGAGGCTGAATGAATTGGCGCTATACAACATAACTTCTATCGGCGGGCCGACTGTGAGATTACTACGCATAGTTGAATCCATCGATACTAGAGCACAAAGTGCTGCAGTCTCCAGGCTGGTATCCTGATTGATAATCCGGTCCAGAATAGGTTTGCCGTATTTACTTTCACCAATCTGCAAATAAGGCGTATCAACAGAACTGCGAATATGATTTCCTGCTGGGTAAACCAGCGCCAGGCCATGCTCACTGCCAAGAATCTGTCCGCCCAACAAGAAACTGGCTTCGAAATCCGGCCCCGAGGTGGAATGTTTGTCGCGCTGCTGACGGCTAACATCACCCAGATAATCCGCAGCTTCACTCAGGGTGCTGACCGTATTCAGGTTCACCTCAGTATTTTGCTTGATGTCTTTTTTCATCTGATGAACAGTAGCCTGGCTGGTTGCAAGATTACCGGATGAAAGGACAATAAATTTCCGGTCATCACTTTCTTCAAAACGAAACATCTTACTGTAGACGCTGGCCATGTCGACCCCGGCATTAGTCCTAGAATCCGAACAGAACACTATCCCCGAGTTCACTGATATGGCGACGCAATAGGTCATTAACTTTGCCTTATAGAAAGAAGCTGACAAGACTGCTTGGTAACAAGGAGAAGTGAGTATATCGGAAATAAGCTTGAAGAACACAGCCCTGGACTGTGGTTTTCTGGATCCTGAAAAAATTTAAGTCATACCGGCTTTACCCGTAAGCGTGTTTACATCGGTATTGTTGAATCCATGACAAAACCGACCACTTTTGAATCAGTAATAGCAGGCATAAAAAAGGCTTCCTGAAGAAGCCTTTTTTATGGTTTTACTGCTCCTTGCTACAGGAGACAGAAATGCAACTCAAGCTTGGATTTATTACTCAGGCAATACTTCACCTGCATCCAGAGCTTCCTGTTTGGACATGTAGCCTTTGGGCTTCCAATCTTGCCAGGCTTCCAGGTTAGGACCACATCCACCATCATTGGGGGCATACCATTCATCACCTTTGATGATAAAACCAATGGCGCCACCTGTTCTGCCATCACGCAGGGGACACATAACAACTTCAATTTCATCACCAGGCTGGAAGGTGAATCCATTCATGGCCGGAGAACGTGTCACCAGGGATGCCGGTGCAGCACCTTCAAAGGCCCAGACCTCACCATCATCAGTACGAATGTATACCGCAGTATGAGGACTGTTGAATGCCCATCGCACTACCTCACCATTCATAACTTCTTCTCTGTCACGATCAAACATGGCGAAACTGTGATGTGCTGATGCAACCTGATATGAAGCTGCTAATACACCAGCCAGTATTATTGCTGTTAAATTTCTAATAGATTTTTTCATAACATCTCCTCAATTTTCTTTAATTAATTAACCAGTATGCGCCATTGATCAAAATACGAAATCGAACTGATCATCAAATACCGGGCTTTTCTCCTGTCCGGTCAGGCCGGCTGGCAAATCAGGGTTTCGAGTTGTTGGAACGCCTCTGGGATCAACATAACCCGGTTCACCTGGAAGACGATACTGCGTTGACGGATTACCATCTTCATCTGTTGTCAGATAGGTATTGTTATTCTGTGCACATTCCCAGTATCGGATACGTAATCCAGCCGCTTCCATGTCAGGACGCGGACGGAAGGTGTACACCAGGTTGAGCGGTTCAAGTAAAGCCAGGTCATCGTACCAGTAGACATTGGCTCCTATTCTTTTCTCATCATTTTCTTCATCCCAGTACTCATAATAAATCTCTACAGATTCAGCCTGGTTGCTGGTGGGCGGCGTGCCGCGGA
>JAYPJO010000111.1:309-4481 GCA_038128465.1 Gammaproteobacteria bacterium | reverse complement strand
CACCGGGATAGATATCTTCTGTGTGTATCACCAGGACATCACCCAATTCATCATCAACAGCCCAGAACCCGATGCTGTCGCCAACGGCAAAATGCGTTCCATCAATATTGACGTGTTCCTGGTTGATATAAATTCTGCGTGTATCATTGGCCAGATCGTTATGCCAGAGCGAATAAGTCGGCGTATTGATAAATTCACGCACATAAGGTTCCAGTAACCAGCGTGGCATACCCGCCGGTTTGCAAGTGGTCAGCCTGTCATAGTCAACACCAATACTGCTGTCACCTCCGCCTTTTCCGATATCCAACCGATACTGATAGGCAGCTTCATATTCCGGTGTTAAAACACCTTCTATGACTTCGCCTTCAGCCAAAAATGGCCTGCTACCACCGGTATTGCCACCGGTTGACCATAGACCCTCCCACTTGGGGATGCTCAAATAATCATGCTGTACACCACCTTTGTAGTAGTCCAGCAGATAATCATAATGATCCCTGGAAGATTCGAATTCCATCGGGAACGGAATCGGGTCTGGCGTGTTTGCACCAAATTGCCCGAATGCTGTACCCGAAGCAATTAGGGTAAAGCCCGCCAAAATGGATTTGTTCAGTTTTGTAAAATTCATAAATCCCCTCAACTTCGTTTATTTTTTATAATTTAAATCTTTATATATCTGCTTTATGCGGATGGCGACAAACTACTACAGTTTCACAAGTTCAAACAATCCTCACGGTCATATAAAGCGATAAAACTGCCATATTTCCACTTTGGGTGCATATTTGAACGTAAATAATAGCCTTCAGTAATAATTCTTCACGAAATTACCCCGTAACAGAGGTTATCTGCTGTTGTTTTTCACGTCGGGATAACCAGACCAGGGAGCACAGAATGACCAGCAATAAAGGGATGGCGCCTATATTGACCATTTGCCAGCCAAAGATGTTCTGCAGGGCACCAGCTGATAACGAAGCGAGCGTCACCATGCTGAAAACTGAAAAATCATTTAAAGCCTGTGCCTTGTTTTTTTCCTTTTCTTCGTAGGTATCTGTAATCATCGTTGTTGAACCGACAAACAGAAAATTCCAGCTGATGCCGAGACAAACCAGGGCCACAAAGAAATGCCAGAAACTTGTGCCGGTTAAATTTATACCAATACAAAGCAATCCGAAAAAGACTCCACAATACAGAATACGCATGACACCGAAACGTGAAATCAGGGTGCCGGTTACAAAAGATGGTGCGAACATGGCAAGAACATGCCATTGAATGACCATAGCCGTATCGCTGAACAAAAAGGCATTTTGATCCATTGCCAACGGAGTTGCTGTCATAACAAAACTCATGACACTGTAGCCAAGCATACCGCTTAGCAATGCCACCGTATAACGTGGTCTCCTGGCTATTTGCCAGATTGGCATACCGGTATCCTGTTTTGCATTCTGCCCATTGTCAGTCTGAACCACTGGTTTTGCTGGCTCGAATTTCAGGAATGAACACACGAGTAATATAACGATATAAAGCCCAACAACCGAAGCATAACTACCTGCGAACTCCGCACCCTGGACCCATTCCCGGCTTAACCGCGCCAGATTCGGACCTATCACGGCAGCCAATACACCGCCCAGCATGACAAAAGAAACGGCCTTACCTTTGTCAGCAGGAGCTACGCTTTCCGCTGCCGCATAACGCATGTAATTGGCAAAACCCGTAAATGTACCAATACAAAATGTAGCCAGTACGAACAACCAGAACTGTGCATTAACTATAGCGGTGTAACCCATTAGTCCGCCTCCCATACCCAAGAAGGTTGCCAGCATAAAGGCCGGCTTTCTGCCCAGCTTCTGCATAAGCATGGCTGCCGGAACGCTTGCCAGCATGGTTCCCACAAATTGTGCTGCTATTGGCAGGGTTGCCAGTGATTTATCAGTTGCCAGTGTAAAACCGACCAGCGCGGCCGTTGAAACAATTAGAGAATTGCTGCTCATCATCAGACAGACGCCTGAAGTTAACAGGGAGAGGTTTCGATTCAGAAATGACAGCATTTATTTCTTCTTGCGACGGGTGCTGACGACAATAACCCGGATGAAACGATTTTTTTCTTTCGTAGTATGGTGCTGATTAAGAAATGCTTTGCCCAGGGAAGGATTTTTTTTGTGATTGGCAGTTTCTGGTTTGGGATCTTCAATCTTCCTTTCTTCACGGGGAAGATGATATCTGTAAAGGCCATTTTTTACCGGCGCCCTTTTACAGGGTTTACCAGTCGACTTGGCAATTGCTTTACAGTGCTTTGTCGCTTTATCCACTACCCGATCATCCAATCCCAGTCTTTCTCCATACTAATACAGCTGGCATTACAGCTGGCAAAAGCCATCCCTGACAAATCTGCTAAATGCACCCTGAGTATAACAAGGCTTTTAACATGCCCACCAGCCTGTATTCAGAATATATTCCGGATGACGGAACTGTGATGGACTTTAATCAAAGTTGACTTTAACGCATAAGTGATTATTCTGCGCTTGTAGATTGAAACAGGAAAACACATGAATCAGATTTTTCGTCATTTTTACCGACTCTTATTGCTGACAGTTATCTCTATGAGTACAACCGTAACAGCACAAGAAGAGGTTGCTCCGGGTGTCTGGCTTGCCAGCGGTGGTTCGTATCGTTTGAGTTTTTCATCCCAGTATTTTCCGGTACCAGCTGATGTGCCGCATCAATGGATACTCTATATACTTGACGGCAATCGCAGACCGATTGAGAATGCCCAGATCGAGATACATGGTTATCATCCCGAAAGCCGTGAGGTTTTACCAAGAATGACTTATATCAGCGCACACATGGGCAGGGGCGCCTATCAGGTCGATAACATGTACTTCCCCACAGGTGGTGAATGGCAGTTGAATATCGTCATTTCCAGCGGTTCCACGGTTGATTCAGTTCTGGTCCCACTGGAAATCTGATCACTTTGTCAATGTAAACCGATCCCTCGTAGCGCTTAGTGTGTGGGTTTGAATTTCTTTTGTTACTTGCTTAGATCATCAGGCGGAAAGTACATTTATTCGAAGCACGCGGTAAATACATCCCTGTACGCTCGGCCTCGGCATCCCTGCCTCAGAAGGCTCCTCATTAAAGTACTTTCCCCCTCATATCGTCTCATTGGAATTTTCAATCAGAACCACTACCCGGGGCCTGTATCACTTGCTCTCGGCCCCATAAGTCGCTATGCTTCGCCCCCAATGACTTATATGGCTATTTATCCACGAATTATATTTTTTATTCAGCACTGAACAGTGGGTTGAATTAGTCCTTATTATTTTAAAAAAAGATTATAAAAACCCGCTTCAAGGCGGGTTTTTTATTTTTGGGGTTTACAAAAGACAGGATCGGGATTAGCGGACGTGAACACAGACAATAATCTAGCAAATGACGCTTTTTCGTTTGTTGCAGCCGAGCACGACGTACTGGAGTTCTGGAAAAGTAATAACACATTCCAGCAATCGCTGGACCAGACAGCAAACAACAAGCCTTATATCTTCTATGATGGGCCACCTTTTGCCACCGGCCTGCCCCATCATGGGCACCTGGTTGCATCGACCCTGAAAGATATTATTCCACGCTACTACACCATGAAAGGCTATTATGTTCAGCGTCGTTTTGGCTGGGATTGCCATGGCCTGCCAATTGAGCATGAGATAGATAAAAGCCTGGGAATGTCTTCGCAACAGGCAGTCGGAAAACTGGGGATTAAGGGCTACAACGACGAATGCCGCAGTATCGTACAGCGTTACTCTGCTGAATGGGAAAAAACCATTAGCCGAATCGGTCGCTGGGTTGATTTTGAAAATGACTACAAGACCATGGATCCCTGGTTTATGGAATCGGTCTGGTGGGTGATCAAGCAGCTCTGGGAGAAAGACCTGATTTATCAGGGCGTAAAGGTTGTTCCCTTTTCAACGGCTCTGGGAACTGTACTATCCAATTTTGAAGCCTCTTCCAATTACCAGGATGTGCAGGACCCGGCTGTCACTGTTTTGTTCAGACTTAAAGATGAAGATGCCTATGTTGCTGCCTGGACCACCACACCCTGGACCCTGCCTTCAAACTTGGCTCTTTGTGTAAATGCTGATATTCCCTACATCAAGGTTAAAGATCAGGATAGCGGCGCACTAATC
>JAYPJO010000111.1:0-299 GCA_038128465.1 Gammaproteobacteria bacterium | reverse complement strand
AATCTATCTGGCCGAGGCAAGACTGGAAGCACTGAGCAAACATAAAAAACTGGAAGTGATCAGCCAGCATGCGGCCAGCGACCTGATCGGTCAGAGTTATGAACCCTTATTTCCGTATTTTACTGAACTGGAAAACGAAGGGGCTTTCTGCATTTATGCCGATGATTACGTTACCACTGAAAGCGGTACCGGCGTCGTGCACCAGGCCCCGGCCTTTGGTGAAGACGACTACCGGGTCATGAAAAACAATGGCGTGACAGCACTGGTCTGCCCGATTGATTTTGAAGGCAGATTTACTG
>JAYPJO010000110.1:6055-6769 GCA_038128465.1 Gammaproteobacteria bacterium | reverse complement strand
GGGTATAGCTCCTCGTGGCTGTATTTTCAGGTCAAACATGTCGACATACCAGTCCAGTAAGGTTTCATAAGCTTCAGTTGAGTAATGAATGTGGTAGCTGCTAAATTCGCGGTATAAAGCCCTGTCTTCCTGAAGCTCCACCTCAACACCACCGGGCAGTGTGATATAGGCATTGGTATAACCTTCTCTGCCGGTGAAGATTCGACCCATTTCAAAACCTGCTGCTTCCCAGTGTTCTATGAAGGTATCTATATTCCGAACTTTGAAGCCCAGATGGTGCATAACCGTGTTAACGGAAGCTGTCGAAGGATCCTTCTCGTTAAACATGAGCAGCATATTGGGAAATTTCACGCCAATATCAGACCCTACTGAAATAAGCTCACCATTAAAATGTTCTACCCATATCGCCAGGTGATCCTCGACATCAGGTACATTCAGATGTGCATGACCAAAGGCCAGTCCGTTTTCATTGGCTGTAGCCAGTTGCGCCTGGACTGACATAGCAGGCAGCCAAATCAGGATGAACCTTAAATAAATGTGATTAGCCATTCTGAAATTATGGAAAAAAACCTTGAATTCTTTAGAGCAGTGAATTTTAGTTGTATTTAATTAAATACAAGTCACTTCTACAATATGTACATCTTCTATTGGCCGTTAGCAGACCTCTCTAGTTTCTACTTTTTTCTAAAATTTCCTTTTAAGAATGTACTGAGT
>JAYPJO010000110.1:0-6045 GCA_038128465.1 Gammaproteobacteria bacterium | reverse complement strand
TTACTACTCAGACTAAACAGCCTAAAATGACACCCCCGCCCCTATGAAGAAGGGTAGCCCTATGAACATTGTGGAAATGTAAATGACTGGAAAGGTGTTTTAAATTGGAGGTATAGAATAATGCTACAAAAGAATGCTAAAAATTAAGAAGAATTATTTTTGCAACTTATTGATATATATTACTTTATACTTAATGGCGGAGAGGGAGGGATTCGAACCCTCGATGAGTGTTAACCCATACGCCCTTAGCAGGGGCGCGCCTTCAGCCACTCGGCCACCTCTCCCAACAAGCGCGCAATCATACCACAAGTGCTCTCTTTTGACAGGGCTGACAGGCTTAATGGCCTCTGGCTGTTAGTCTTCAGATTCAGGATTCGAGGCTTGTTCGCCACCCTCCTGCTGGATCCGATCGTAAATTTCTTCACGATGAACGGCCACATCTTTGGGGGCATTCACTCCTATACGCACCTGGTTTCCCTTCACTCCCAGAACTGTGACTGTGACATCGTCACCTATCATGAGGGATTCGCCTACACGGCGAGTCAATATCAACATCTGTTTTGCTTCCTCCTGACCAGCAATCAATGCCGGTTAAAATTTTCCATCAAACTGAGCTTCCAGTTCGGTTTAGTTTTCAGCTAAATCAAAAGCATCATGTAGAGCACGAACCGCAAGTTCCAGGTATTTCTCTTCAATAACAATCGAAATTTTAATTTCAGATGTGGTAATCAACTGAATATTTATCGATTCATTGGCCAGCGTTTCAAACATGCGACTGGCAATACCTGCATGTGAACGCATACCAACGCCAACCAGAGAAAGTTTTGCAACTTTATCATCGACCTGGACTTCTTCTGCTCCAATTTCCTGCGCTATTCCTTCAAGAATTTTTTGAGCTTTAGCTGTATCTTTCCTTTGTACTGTAAAAGTAATGTCATTGGTTTTGTCATTGCCAACATTTTGTACAATAACATCCACTTCAATGCCCGCGGCACTGATGGGGCCAAAAACCTGATGAGCCATGCCGGGGATATCCGGCACACCAAGGATGCTGAGTTTTGTCTCATCCCTGGTAAATGCTATTCCTGAAATTAATGGCATTTCCATCATAGTTTCATCCTCTGCTCCTATGAATGTACCCGGTCCATCTTCAAAGCTCGATAACACCCTCAATGGCACATTGTATTTACTGGCAAATTCGACTGATCGGATCTGTAAAACTTTTGCTCCCAGGCTGGACATTTCCAGCATTTCTTCAAAAGTAATACTGTCCAGGCGTCTGGCATTTTCCACAACTCTGGGATCTGTAGTATAAACCCCGTCAACATCTGTAAAAATCTGGCATTCATCTGCTTTCAATGCCGCTGCCAGAGCAACAGCAGTAGTGTCAGATCCACCTCTGCCAAGTGTGGTAATTGCACCGGATTCGTTTATACCCTGAAATCCGGCAACTACAACAACCTCACCCTTCTCCAGACTTGCCCTGATATGTTCCTGCTCGATATCAACAATTCGGGCTCGTCCATGCGCTTCATCGGTCAATATTCTGACCTGCCATCCGGTAAAGGAGCGCGCTTTACAGCCCCTTTCCTGTAGCGCCATTGCCAGTAAGGCAATGGTAGTCTGCTCACCAGTCGACAAAAGAACATCCAGTTCCCTGTCATCTGGTGCTGACTGAACCTGATCAGCCCAGTCAAGCAGTTTGTTTGTCACACCGCTCATTGCAGAAAGCACGACAATCAGCTGATTACCGGCTTTACAGCTTTGTGCAACTTTATCAGCAACAGCCTGTATACGTTCTATCGACGCAACCGACGTACCACCGTATTTCTGAACCAGTAATGCCATTATGATATCAGCTGTCTTTATGAGTTAATAGTATGCTCTGACCCCTATTTAAACAATGTTTAAATAAAAGCCTATAGTAAATTTTCCAGATAAGGTTTGATACAGGCCAAAGCCTTATCAAGATTTTCAACCTGAGTGCCTCCGGCCATCGCCATATCAGGTCGACCGCCACCCTTGCCGCCCACCTGTGCAGCAGCTGTATTGACCAGATCCCCGGCCTGTACTTTATCGACCAGATCCTTGGTTACTCCTGCCACCAGGCTGACTTTATCCTCATTACTTGTAGCCAGAACGATAATGCCAGAGCCCAATTTGTTTTTTAGTTGATCACAGGTATTACGTAGATCCTTGCTTTCCAGCCCTTCTAACTCTGCCACCAGGGTTTTTACACCATTAATCTCAGTTACCTGACTGCTGAGATCAGTACTGCCTGAACTGGCCAGTCTGGCCTTTAACTGCTCTACCTGTTTTTCCAGCTCACGATTTAGCTTTTGTATCTGCTCTACTTTTAATTCGATGTTGGCATTGTCTGATTTCAGTAAGCCAGCTATGAGTGCCAGCCTGTCTTCCTGAGCCCGCACCAGATTAAGAGCAGTCAGCCCGGTTATTGCTTCAATTCGACGGACACCAGCCGCGATACCGGATTCCTGGGTGATTTTAAACAGCCCGATATCACCTGTTCGACTGACGTGGGTACCTCCACAAAGTTCAACTGAAAAACTGTCTTCATCAGTTCTGCCCATGCTAATCACCCGGACTTCATCCCCATATTTTTCGCCAAACAGAGCCATAGCACCTTTGGCTTTGGCCTCATCTATCGCCATTGTTTGCATGTCGACATCAGCGTTTTGCAATATCTGCTGGTTAACAAGATTTTCAATTTCCCGGATTTCATCTGCACTGACTGGCTGGTTATGCGAAAAATCAAAACGCAGGTGTTCGGCATTAACCAGGGAACCTTTTTGCATAACATGCTCTCCCAGTACTTTGCGTAAAGCCGCATGCATCAGATGAGTTGCTGAGTGATTGAGCATAGTCGCCTGCCGCTCTTCTTTCTCTACAACTGCCTGTACTTTATCGCCGACTGCCAGCTCGCCTTCGGCAAGCTCACCATGATGCAAAAACTGATCATTCTGTTTTTGCGTATCTTTAACCAGAAATTTGCCGTTATGGTGTTCAAGAGTACCGCTGTCACCGACCTGACCTCCCGATTCAGCATAAAAAGGCGTCTGGTCTAGTATGACTGTCCCACTTTGACCAGTATTAATACGGTGGACGGCTTTACCATCCAGATATAGCGCCACGACTTCACAATCTGGTTCATATAAATGCTCATATCCGGTGAAACTGGTCTGGCGATCCTCATCTAGTTCCAGTACGGTATCAGCCTCAAAGCGGCTGGCTGCGCGAGCACGATTTTTCTGAGCCTGCATGGCCTCTTCAAAACCTGCCATATCCAGACTCAGCTCTCTTTCGCGTGCTATATCAGCAGTCAAATCTACCGGAAACCCAAAGGTATCGTAGAGCTTGAACACCGTTTCACCTGGAATAACAGTGTCACTTAGAGATGCGATGGCAGCTTCCAATTCCTGCATACCATTATCCAGTGTGCGGGAAAACTGTTCCTCTTCAGCCTTTATTGCTGTTTCTATTCTGGCCTGGTTCTCAATCAGTTCAGGATAGGCCTGCCCCATGGCTTTGGCCAAGGGCGCGACCAGTTTATGAAAAAACAGCTCATTGCAGCCTAACTGATGTCCATGTCTAATTGCCCGTCGAATGATACGCCGTAATACATATCCTCTGCCTTCATTGGCTGGAAATACACCATCATTGATCAAAAATGCACATGAACGAATATGATCTGCAATGACTTTCAGTGATGCTGATTCTTCATCCTGTGTACCCGTCACTTTTTTTACTGCCTTCAGCAAATCCTGGAATAGATCAATTTCATAATTGCTGTGAACGTTTTGTAATACAGCCGCAATCCTTTCCAATCCCATTCCGGTATCAACTGACGGTTTAGGTAATTCAGAAAGTTCACCATCACTACTCCGGTTATATTGCATAAACACCAGATTCCAAATTTCTATGTAGCGGTCACCATCCTCATCCGGACTGCCGGGGGGACCACCAGGGACATCATCACCATGATCATAGAATATTTCACTGCAAGGGCCACAAGGACCCGTATCACCCATAGCCCAGAAATTATCTTTTTCACCCAGACGAGAAAAACGTTCAGGGTTGACTCCGATTTCATTTAACCAGATATCCTCTGCTGCCTGATCTTCATGAAACACGGTCACCCACAGACGTTCAGGCGCCAGCCCTAGATTCTCAGTCAGGAAAGTCCAGGCATAACGTATCGCATCCTGTTTGAAGTAATCACCAAAACTGAAATTTCCCAGCATCTCAAAAAAGGTGTGGTGACGTGCGGTATAACCGACATTTTCCAGATCATTATGTTTACCACCCGCCCTGACACAACGTTGTGAACTGCAGGCCCGGCTGTAACTGCGCTTATCCTGCCCCAGGAACACGTCTTTGAACTGCACCATGCCGGCATTGGTAAACAGCAGCGTAGGATCATTCCCGGGCACCAGCGAACTGCTGTCGACCACGGCATGTTCGTGTTCAGCAAAATAATCCAGAAATGCCTGACGAATTTCGGCGCTTTTCATAGTATTTTAGTCGGTTGTCGCAACAAAAGGCGCGAATTATATACCCTCGACACACTTATGGCATCACTTGATGTTAAATATGTAAAGCTTACATTAAGAACCTGTAAGTGCTAAGATTTTTCCAATTGATTGCAGGAAGCAGAATATCAGTATTGCCTTCTGCAATTTGCGTTTTGGCGCACAGAATGAAAACTGGCGGATATCAATAATTGGCAAAAACCTGAGCGAGGAAGACATTCTGACTTATGCTGGCAATGCCCCAATTTCAGCTAGTTTGTTTGGCACTAACACCTTTTATGGTTTCGTAGCCCGACCCAGGCAGATAGCACTTGAAATTGCCTATCGGATGTAAGGCATCAGCCCTTACTTTCCAGATCATTAATCTGACCATCGCTGGATAGCAAAACAGCGATGGCTCTGGTTTGTGGCACATTGGAAAACACAATCATACTGATCACCAGGAATGGCACACAAAGAAACATGCCTGGTATTCCCCAGATCAGTCCCCACAGAGACAGATTGAGCAAGATGATGGTAGGACTCAGATTCAATGTACTGCCCGTAAATTTGGGCTCCAGAAAATTACCGATCAGCATCTGAATACCCGTCAACCCACCGGCAACCAGGAAGAATGGTGTCAGTGTGTCAAATTGCACCAGAGTTATCAGGGCCGGAAAGATCGTGGCAATAATAGAACCGATAGTGGGTATAAAATTCAATAGGAATATCAACAACGCCCAGAAGGCCGCAAAATCAACGCCGATTATCATCAGGAATATATAACTCAAAATACCCGTTGAAAGGCTCGCAATCAGCTTTATGGTGACATATTTTCGTACATCATCACTGATTTTCTGCAACAGCCTTCTGACATACTCTTCCTTCAAATCATCCACCAGCAATGCCGATAATTTTTTATCCATGTTCTTCTGTTCAATAAACAGAAAAGCCAGGTAAATCAGAATGACACCACTGTTGGCAACGATACTGGTTAATGATCCTGCCGTTGCAGAAATAAACTCGCCCAGATTAATAAGCTCAATCAACTGCTCCAGAGTCGGCGCTTCCTGTATACCAAAATACCCCAGCAGACTCGTAATTTTAGCAATCAGATTAACCTGGTATACAGGTGCTGCTTCAAGGACGCCATCAACATTCATGGATATGAGTCTGACCATACCCCAAAACATCGCCACAAAACTTAACAATGAGAGTGTGAAACAGAGCCAGTCTGGCATATTGTTATCGCCAAGCTTGATGCGGCCATAAGACTTTGCAACCAGGTTAATCAGGTACCAGAACACTAGTGCGATAACTATCGGAATCAATACATCCTGTCCAACAATCAACAGATAAAATGTCAGGAAAACCAACACTGAAATCAGGCTGAATTTAATAACCTTCATGTGCTGTATACCTCTTTCGGCTAATCGACAGCTACTCTATACCGGTTGCCAGCCAGTAATTGCGCAACAGGCAAGAAGGTGCCATAAAACAGGTGACCGAGTAAAGC
>JAYPJO010000109.1:2463-6863 GCA_038128465.1 Gammaproteobacteria bacterium | reverse complement strand
CAAGGTTCTCACAATACTGGAGCTGACCGCTACACCTCGAATCTTTTCAATATCACCGCGCGTAATGGGCTGTCTGTAGGCGATGATGGCCAGGGTTTCCAGCAAGGCTCTTGAATAACGCTGCGGTTTTTCTTCCCAGAGACGCCCTACCCAATCACCAAGCTCTTGTCGCACCTGGAAGCGATATCCTGAAGCGACCTTTTTAAGTTCAAAACCACGTCCCTCACAGCTTTTTTCAATTTCTTCCAGTGCCGACTTCAATACGCTTCGATCAGGCAATTCTTCCTTGGTAAACAGCTCAGCAATTTTATCCAGTGTCAGCGGTTTGCCTGCAGCGAGTAACAAACCCTCTACTATCTGTCTTATTTTTTCTTGATCATTCATTTACTGATTGCCTTGATATGAATTGGTGCAAAAGGTTCACTTTGAACCAGTTCCACTAGTGATTCCTTGATTAATTCCATAACGGCTAGAAAAGTAACTACTATACCGAGCTTGCCTTCATCTTTTAAAACCAGAGACGTTAAGGGTGTAAATTGCTTGTCTGAAATACGTAACAGAATCTGGGACATTTTTTCTCGCGTTGACAAAGCCTGACGTTGAATATGATGACTTTCTTTCAGATCTGAACGACGCAACACATCGGCAAAAGCCAGCAGGATTTCCTGCAGGTCAATTTCAGGTAGCGGAATTTCTTTCTCCAATACCGGAATTTCAGCTGAGGCCAGATAAAAATCACGATGCAGTCTGGGCAGTTCATCGATTTTCTCGGCAGCATCCCGATAACGTTCATATTCCTGTAATCGCCTGATCAGTTGTGCTCTTGGATCTTCTTCATCCTCATCATCTTCATCCATACGCGGTAACAGGAACCTGGACTTTATTTCTGCCAGCATGGCAGCCATAACCAAGTATTCAGCAGCCAGTTCAAATTGGGCAGCTTCCATTAATTCGACATAAGAAATGTACTGTTCAGTGATTTCAGCAATATTAATATCCAGAATGTCGATATTCTGACGGCGAATCAGATACAGCAACAGATCCAGGGGACCCTCAAATGCTTCAAGGAAGACTTCCAGTGCATCAGGTGGAATGTAAAGATCTTTTGGCAGGTCAGTGACAGCTTCTCCAGCAACAAAGGCAAAAGGCATTTCTGTTTGTTCGCCACTATGCTGTTGTCTTGCTTCATTCAGCAGACTCACCCGGTCATGCTGCTCATTTAAAGCTGTATCGGTATCCTCATTCATTGCAAGCAGTACCTTTGCAGTACATCAATGAATATTGCAACCACTGCGAACCTGTTGAAACCAATCCTGTTCCCCTGCTAAAAAGTGCATTTATTATAACTAGTTTTTACGCTGACATGGCAGCTTTTAGCAACAATTGATTGCTATCCCATAAAGCCCAAAACATGAATTAGAGACTACTTTTGGAGACCCCCACCAGCACGGAAGCTCATGTCGAGCTTAGAGGGATGAATTTAGTGCGTATTTCAGAAAATAAATACAGATTCATGTTTCAAAAGGTCTGGTATCCGCCTTGCCGACCCTTAAGAGTACCGGGCTGCCTTCTACCAGATCAACAACCGTTGTCGCCTCCAACCCGCAAAATCCCGAATCTATAATTAAATCGACGGCATGCCCAAGGTCATCCTTGATTTCATCTATTTCATATGGCGGGTTTTCCTGACCCGGCATTATCAGGGTGCTGCTCAGAATGGGTTCATCCAGTTCACTTAACAATGAGGCCACCACCGGATGATCAGGCACACGGATACCTATGGTTTTTCGTTTGGGGTGCATGAGTAACCTGGGCACTTCAGATGTTGCTCTTAAAATAAAGGTATAGGCCTCCGGGGTATATGCCTTCAGTAATCGATAAGCACTGTTATCGACTCTGGCGTACAAGGAAATTTCAGAAAGATCACGACAGACCAGGGTGAAATTATGTCGTGAATCAAATTGCCTGATTTTGGCAATTTTCTGCAAACCAGCCTTGTTGCCAATACGACAACCCAGGGCATAGGCTGAGTCTGTCGGATAGATAATAATTCCCCCGGCACGAATAGTGTCAACGGCCTGTCGAATCAGTCTCAATTGCGGATTTTCCGGATGAATATTCAGTACCTGTGACATAACAACTGTACTTTACAAAAAGCGCCAAGATTACCACAGCCTGGAGCTGGGATAGCCACTTTTGCAGTTATCATCTAGAATATAAGCATGAAACAGTTAATAGACTATATACCGCTGATCTTCTTCTTTATCGTCTACAAGATGGAGGAACGGGTAATACAGCTGGGTTCTTTCAGCTACAACTTCGGCGGTATATTCAGCGCTACAGAAATTCTGGTGGTCAGTTCGGTTATTGTTTATGGCACACTCTACGCTATTCACAGAAAACTGGAGCGGACACAGCTCATTACACTGGGGGCTGTACTCATCTTTTGCTCATTTACTATCATCTTTCGTGAAGAAGCCATTCTTAAATGGAAAGCGCCAGTAGTTAACTGGATTTTTTCCGCTATCTTCTTTGGCAGTCATTTTTTCACCAGAAAAAACGCGACCCGATTAATGCTTGAGCATGCCGTTGAGATGCCGGACTTCGCCTGGCGTCGACTGAACTTTGCCTGGGCCTATTTTTTCCTGTTTTTAGGCACCATCAATCTTTTCGTGGCATTCACATTCCACGACTACTGGGTAGATTTCAAGGTATTCGGAAGCATGGCTCTGATCTTCCTTTTCATCATTGGGCAGACCTTCTACCTCTTTCCTTACCTGCAGGAAGAACCTGAAAGCGACGATATAAAAGCTGGGAAAGAGCCCTCAGCGTAGAAAGAGCCATCAGCGCTATAAAGAGCCTTCAGCGTAGTAAAGAGCCCTCAGCGCAGTAAAGAGCCTTCAGCGTAGAAAGAACCTTCACCTAGTCGGTAAGCGGTTCTTTCAGATTCGGAAAGCGCTCATCCAGAATCACATTCCATTGATAGACTCGATCAGCCCTAGTTTCAAGAAAACCCCTGGCATTTCCTTCTATGGTAATCGATATGATTTTATCGCCAATACCAATTTCCCTGATCAACTCTCGGCCACTGTGAATTTTCCCGAAAACTGTATGCAGGCCATTTAAGTGTGGAGTAGCTAAATGCGTTATAAAAAACTGGCTGCCATTGGTATTCGGGCCGGCATTGGCCATTGACAGGATACCATCCTGGTTATGACGCATGCGGATTTCATCTTCAAAGTTATATCCAGGGCCACCGGTTCCATCACCGAAAGGGTCACCTCCCTGCGCCATGAAGTCATCAATCACGCGGTGAAAAATAAGGCCATCGTAATAACCTCGTGTAGCCAGATTGACAAAATTAGCAACAGTTATCGGCGCAACAGCCTTATAAAGTAAAAATTCAAGGGTGCCATGATCTGTTTTTATTACTGCATATAACTCTGAGGGATCTTTTTCCTGTGCGTAAGAATTGATGGCTATCAGACCGCTAAAAATTAGTGCTGCTAAATATTTTAATACTTTCATTTGTCAATTTCCTGAAGATAAAGTTGGGATATGCTACGTATTATAATGCCAATCACTGTTGTTTATTCAAGAAATTGGCAATAGCCGCGACCAGAGGCTTCATAAAGAAAGTACGCTCTGGCATGATTTCAACCCCTACTCCCCTGTCAGTCAGGACATCTCTGACCACAGGCCCTATTGCTGCCACATGACAGCGAGCCAGTCCGATGTTTAATTCCTGTTCAAGCTCAAACTGCTGAGCCACTTTGAACAGGCGTTTGACCTGCGGCTGTGAACTGAAAGCAATAACGTCAATTTCATTATTGTGCATGGCCCAGATTAAGTCGGTGACTTTTTGGTCATCAAGTTTGTCAGCATAGATATAAGGGGCTACGGTTTTTACCTTGGCTCCTGCGTTTTCCAGGTAACTGAACAGCTTTACATTGGGTTCCTGGCCATAAAGCTGGACTCCAATCTCCTTTCCTTTAAGATCCAGTTTACTCAAACTGGCTATGACACCATCTGTTGTAGGTACATCAGCTGCAATATCCCTTTCCAGCCCTATTTCCCGTAATGCCTGATTTGGTTTGGGACCACGACATATGCTGGTAACGCCATTCAGAGCTTTAATAAAGTCTTCCTTCAGATGATGTTTTTCTGCCAGATCAAGTAATCGACGTAAGCCTTCACCCGTCAGTAAAATCAGCATGTCCGGCGGCTGGTTTATAAACCCCTTTAACCAGGTCAACACTGGCTGCGGATCAGGCGCATCCAGTATCGAAACCAGGGGGACAGGCATAACTATTGCCCCGCGCTTGCTTAGCATCCTGCTGAGTAAAAGCATTTGCCTGTTTTCCGGAATGGCAACAACCCTTCCGTTGAGACTTGCAGTA
>JAYPJO010000109.1:0-2372 GCA_038128465.1 Gammaproteobacteria bacterium | reverse complement strand
GGCATATTGTGCAAATCCTTATTTCTTTGCATTAATGTCCAGAATCTGAGCAAGGTAACGTTCATCCACTTTAATATAAAATGGTTAATTTTTAACCATATCTGAGCAAGTTATTACTTTAAAGTGTTACCGCTATCACAAATATTACAGATTTCAGGCATAAACAGCATTATAAGAGGGCTTGAGGCCTCTCAAAAAATAAATAAAAATGCCATTAATCATAATAATTAAGCATAAAATGTGAATTATTAACACATAGCGTTACCTTTTTGGAAAAATATGTGTTACTATTGCGCCGCATTTTTAAAAGAGATGCAGCAAATCATCCAATATCTTATAAGGAGCCCAGTGATGAACAATTTGAATATGAGTAACGAAGATAAAGCAACTTTAATTGAATATACAAAATCAGCCTTAAGTGCGCTGGCAGTACTGGTTGTACCAGTTCTTGCATTATGGGCATCTTTTGCATAGTGCCTAAAACAGTTTCCTGGCCGCTTGATAAAGCTTCCCCCCTTGCTTCATTAACGGCTCATTGAAAACTTACAACATTTGCGCAGCCTGTCGAGTCATCCCCTCTTTTTTTAGGCTGCGCTTTTTTTTGCCTGTGATTTTGTCGGTGAAAGCAGGCTGATCAGGAATCTGTAATTCTGCCCACAAAATTACAGGGTTTATGCTGACTGTTAAGCTGTTCTTTAATAATCCCTTCCCAGGCTGTCTTACACGCACCTGTTGAGCCGGGCATACAAAATATAGCGGTATCGTTACTTAATCCGGCAAATGCCCTGGATTGGATGGTGGAAGAACCTATTTCTTCATACGACAGGGCTCTGAATAATTCACCAAAACCATCAATATCAGCATCAAAAAGCGGTTTTATTGCAACTACAGTGTTGTCTCTCCTGGTAAAGCCCGTACCACCCGTAAGCAGTATGGCATTGATTGTAGAATCTGCCACCAGATTGGCCACCAGTGCACGCAGAAGATAAACATCATCACGGCATATATGTTTTGCCGCCAGTTGATGCCCGGCGTCTATTAGCTGATTCTGCAAATACGCCCCGGATGTATCATTCTCCTCAGTACGGGTATCCGATACAGTGACTACAGCAATATTCAGGGCCACAAATGTGTCCTTGGATGTATTATTTGACACGCCTTATCCCCCGGTCATGTTCATGAATCGTACAATCTGCGGTTGCTCGTCATCATAAAAATAATGACGTAATGGCTTTATATCCATGGCTTTAACAATTGTCTGTTTGAGTAACTCAGAGTTATCCGGTTGTTCTCGCAGTATCTGCCTCAGGTCTGTGGAATATTCATTGCCAAGGCAAAGTAATAATCGGCCTTCAACCGTTACTCTGACACGGTTACAGCTCTCACAAAAGTTATGGCTTACCGGTGAAATAAATCCAACTCTGGTAGCCTGCCCTTCTATCTCATAATAACGGGATGGCCCGGCAGTGCTCATTTCTATCGGCTTGATCTCGTAGCGTTCCCGAATGACTTCCTTTACTGCTTCATTGGAAAACATGGTATCCAGGCGCTCATGATCACTGATATCTCCCAGCGGCATTTCCTCGATAAAAGCGATGTTAATTCCTAGACCAATAGCATATTCAAGCAAATCCATAATTTCATAATCATTAATGCCGCGTAAAATGACACTGTTCAGGCGAATACTGTCAAAACCACTTGCGACGGCTGTCTCTACACCTGCCAGCACCTGCTCCAGTTTGCCGGTACGAGTCATCTTTCTGAATTTTTCCGGATCGAGACTGTCAAGACTTATATTGATACGGTTAACACCGGCATGCCGTAGAGGTGCAGCCATTTTGCTCAGCTGTGATCCGTTGGTGGTCAGTAATAATTCGTCCAGCCCGGGTAATTGCCCCAGCTCATTTATCAGTGACATGACATTATTTCTGACCAGGGGCTCACCACCGGTTAACCTGATTTTATTAACACCCAATTCGGTAAAAGCAGCGGCAATTTTATAAATTTCTTCCAGACTCAGTATCTGCTTGCGCGGCAGAAATGTCATTTCTTCAGCCATGCAATAGACACAACGGAAATCACAACGGTCCGTCAATGACAAACGGACATAATCAATTTGCCGACCATGTTTATCAATTAGCGCTGGCCTGTTGCCTGCCGTCATGAACTCACTACCCTATAATGTCAGTTGTTTAAAATTCCAGCGGCTAATGATACAGGAAGTGAAAGCGCTGACGAAATTTCACTAATCCTCGGGTAGTGACCCAGTTTTTATTCGCCAATTAGATGCTATTGGTAGAACTGCACTTTAATTCGGAGCCGTCCGAGGCAGGGATGCCGAGGCCGAGCGTACAGGGACGTATTTACCGCGT
>JAYPJO010000108.1:6339-6868 GCA_038128465.1 Gammaproteobacteria bacterium | reverse complement strand
ACATAAACCTCATCATCCAGGTTCATGATATAGCCCTGAACAGTCCAGTTCTCATTCTCAAAGGTAACTGAGAGATTGGTGATATTACGTTTATCGTTCATATTGTATAACTGCTGGTCCAAATGCGCATAGTTTTCATCAGTGTATGAGAAATCTAAACGTGGTGTCAGCGTACCATCTCCAAATGGGATCGCATAGTCAATACCAAGGTTATAGGATAATTCAGGAGCCTGAATCATCTGCTGACCTTGATAGTTCTGTACATATGGAGCGTAGTTGAAGCAGTTACCATTAGGTGTGCCCGGTGCCAACAAACCAGTAGATGGTGTTGGTACAAGACCACTATTTGGTGCAAGCGCACAATCTGGCTGGAATGCAAAGTTGTTGTTTAACGATGCATCCGTTCTTGCCCATGCTGGTAATGAACCTAATGGAATATCAGACGCCTGGCCGATTTCAGAATCCTGCCATGCGAATGATCCATTAATACCCAGATCACCGATGAAGGTCTGGAATGAACCCTCAACAC
>JAYPJO010000108.1:5173-6329 GCA_038128465.1 Gammaproteobacteria bacterium | reverse complement strand
CATTTCGGCATCACCAATGTTAGAGTTGGTGAAAGATGAACCAATACCACGAGGATCATTAAATACGAAGGTCTCACCCTGCATATTTGCATAATCCATGTAATAGAAGCCTAAATCACCGGTTATGGCTCCATCAAACAGTGAGCCTTTCCAACCTAACTCGTAGTCATCAATTTCTTCTGGTTGTACACCCTGACCAGCAAAACTACCCGCTTTATAGCCTCTGGCATAGAACGCGTAGAAATAGTCAGTATCAGTAGGTGACCAGTTCAGACCGATTTTGTATGTAGGAACTTCATTGTCTACAGGTAAAGCATTCAATGAGTTCAATGGTTGGATAAGAACAATACAGCCATTGGTTGGTGCTGCTCCATTAGCATCCGCGCCAGCAGCAAAGTTCGGTATAGTCATACCAACTTCCTGACACGTTGCTGGAGAAAAGGTTCCAGGTGGGATAGTGACGCCATTCGGACCAGTTATTACAACACGAGTCTGGCTGTGACTATCGTCATAGTTATAACGTGCACCAATTGCCAGTTCCAATTCATCAGTTATCTGGTAGTTGTACTGACCAAAAATTGCCTGATGTTCAACTGTTGTAGGAGCGGAAATACCTGTGAACGAAGTTGGAGTAACCAGAGGGCCACAAGGAACATTCGAACCATCATTCTGCCATCCACAAGCAGAGTTAGCATTCTGCTGGCCTGGAATTGAAAGGTTAACCGGTGTGGTTCGGTGGAAATCGAAAACACCGACAATCCAGTTATTGCCACCATCATCAGGAGAAGCCAGAGTGATTTCATAAGTATGAGATCTGTTTGACTCGTCCAGGCTGAATCGTGTTGGCCAGATAGGAACCGCGGAGTTACCAGGGTTATTGTCGCCGGATTTCCACTGCAGCATTTCTGTATGCAGTTTATTGTAACCACCTTTGGTAAGCAGGGTCATGCCATTCTGGAACTCATAAGTTAACCACAATGACCACTGCTGGTTTTCCTGCCAGTCTGTATCGGGGAAGCCCTGATAGATTTCAAACGGCTCTGTCGGAGAATAGTCTCTCCATTGAGAAAATGTAGTTACCTGAGTTGGTAAGCCAGTTACTGGGTCAGGAACATTTACAATTTGAGGTAAAGTTTTTGGTTTACGCACATCACCC
>JAYPJO010000108.1:994-5163 GCA_038128465.1 Gammaproteobacteria bacterium | reverse complement strand
CCCCAGTGGTCTACAGCGTTCTGTTCAACCTTGAAAAGTGCTTCAAACTGATCATTTGGTTGCCATAACAAACCTAAACGAATCTGGCGGTTGTCCAGGCTGCCCGGAGAGCGAATCTCCTGACCATTTGGGAATACATTTTGGCCAACGTTTTTATAAAAGCTTTCTCGCTCTTCAGTGTTCCAGGCAATACGCGCAGCCCAGGTATCACTCATTGGCAGGTTGAGGGCACCAGTTACAGCATTGTGCTGATAGTTACCCATACGGCCTTCTACGTATCCGTTAACGCCATCAAAGTTAGGATTGGCTGAGTTAACCAGGATCGCACCACCGGCAGCAGACTGTCCTACGAATGTACCCTGTGGTCCACGCAGAACCTCAATAGTACCTACGTCGAAGAATCCACCATTCAAGCCCATTGGCTCACCGTGGGTAACACCGTCGTTTACAACCTGTACACCCATCTGTACAGATGGAGCGAAAGTATTGTTACCAACACCCCTGATGTTAATGTCATTACCTACACCATTGTTGGTAATCTGAATACCAGGCATCGCATTTTGCAGATCCTGCAGCTGTGAGATACCACCTGCAGACAACATGTCCTGGTTAAATACTTCCATGGAAATAGAAGTGGTTTGTTCTGTAGCTTCACGACGCTCGGCCGTTACTACAACTTCCTCAATCTGGCGCTGTGCATAAACAGAGCTGGCACCCATGCCAACTGCCATTGCGGTAGCAATAGAAAGAGAAAGTGGCTTAATCTGATAAGATTTGGATTTCATTAAATCCACCCCCTTTATTGATTTAGATTAAAATTAAGTACTTGATTTTTATCAATTTTGAATGTTTGAATACAAAAAAATCACCCAACAAATATTCTGTTCACAGCAATATTCATTGTGTAAAAATTATGGATTCCCACATCCAAGCGGCATATTGCCACGTTTATTCAATAAATAAAAGCTTTAATTGGATAAAAATAATGTTCATTCTCCAAGATGGTTCTTCATATTGTGAGCACATTATGAGTGCAGGAAATTTTAATTAGAAACATATTGTTATAATTCATATGTAATTTAGTTTATAAATTCAGCTTATGTGGTTGATACACAGAAATTCAGTAGATATCTTCCTGCAATACAAAGTTTATACAATTAGGCAGATCGTTTGGGGTTAACAGAAATTGGGGTTAGCTGAAAAGCTTTTAGGTTTATACAACTTTACTGGGCGGGCTTGTACCGGCAAAGTAGGCATCGAGATTATCAAGCGCCAGCATACCCATTGCTGTTCGTACTTCAAGGGTGGCAGAGCCTATATGTGGTAGCAGGGAGACATTCTCAAGTTTCCTGAGGGTTTCTGGTACGCCGGGTTCATCAATATAGACATCAAGTCCGGCACCAGCGATCCGGTTTTCTGCCAGCGCTGAAATTAAAGCCTCCTGATCCACACAGTCTCCGCGTGCCGTATTAATGAGATAGGCGGAAGGTTTTAATCTGGTAATATGTTCTGCTGTGATGATGGGAGCATCGCCGCCACCCGATGCATGCAGTGATACTACATCAGCCTGTGACATCACAGCATCTATTGAGCCCAGTTGTTTCGCCTCGAATTCCAGATTGTCCAGTGGCGAGCGGTTATAAAAGATGACATTCATACCCAGCATTGTGGCTCGTTTAGCAGTAGCCTGTCCGATTCGGCCCATACCGATAATACCCAGGGTTTTCGACTGAATAGATGTCCCCAATTCAGTAACCAGAGAAAAATCATGCCATCTGTTTTCGCGTAATTTTAATTCTGCTGCATACGTTTTGCGCGTGACAGCCAGTATCAGAAAAAGGGCAATATCAGCAGTAGCATCAGTCAACACATCGGGGGTGTTGGTTATGGTGATACCCTGTTGTCGGGCGGCGTTGATATCAATGTTGTTATACCCGACCCCAAAATTGGCTATGATTTTTACCTTACGGCCACTGACTGAGAGTATATCTGCATCAATTCGGTCACTTACTGTCGGGATCAGCGCATCATATTCCTGCATTGCAGCCAGCAACTGCTGTTTGTCCAAAGTAATATCATCTTTATTTAGGCTGACTTGATAACTTTCTATCAGGCGTTTTTCCACTGCTTGTGGTAGTTTTCTGGTGACCAGGACTTTAGCTTGCTGCTTGTTCATGACATTATTCTTTCCGGAAAAGTTTTAAAAAAATTAGATTAAGGCAGTGTTAAAGCCAAGGCAATTGTTTGTATAGTTTATGCCTGTCTGAGAATAAAATACCTGATTATGAATAAATCATTGTTTTTAAGTTTACTGAAAAAACTAAGTTTGGCTTGCAGTACCCTTATTATTGGATTTTCTGCTGCTGCGCAAAACTCACCAGATTTTGAGCTGGATCTGCTCTGGCCCGAAGTCCCAATGCAAGAAAATTGGATTACCGGTGGATTGGGTGGAATGTGCATGGGCCTTAATGATGAAGTCTATCTGTTAAACCGCCAGAATGTGGTTGAAGCTGACCTGGATGCTTCAGTTCTGGCTCCTCCGGTCATTGTGCTCAATAAGCAGGGGCAGGTGGTCAGGGCCTGGGGTGATCCAGACCGGATTGGCGGGAGACTGCATGACTGTCATGTAGACAGCGCCGGTGATGTCTGGATTGTTGCATCAGCAACTGGTTATATCCAGAAATACACCGCTGAAGGCGAGTTGCTGCTGCAGATCGGTGAAAGTGGCAAGTTTGATTCCAGTGATGGCACCCGGCAGGGTGAACCACTGAATGCCGGGGAATCACAGTTTTTCCTGCCAGCAGCAGTCGATGTTGACCCGGCAACAGGCGAAATCTATGTAGCTGATGGTGAAGTGCCAGGTGGGAATTCAAGAATTGTCGTATTCAACAGCAGTGGCGAATTTTTAAGGCAGTGGCGGGTATTCAGGCAAGCTGGAGAAGAAGACTTGTTTGCCGGCCCGCATTGCCTGAGATTATCCAATGATGGACTGGTTTATGTGTGTGACCGGAGTGCGGACAGGATCCAGGTATTCAATGCGTCTGGCCAGTTGCAGGAGCTTATCAATGTTGGTTTTGAACCGGTAACTGCACCGGAGGGTCGACAAAGTGGTGAACGCGGTACTGCCGTGGTGCTGGCGTTTTCTGATGATCAGGCCCAGCGTTATATGTATGTTATCAACCAGAACTCTGTGAGTATTGAAATACTGGAGCGTTCCAGCGGCGAAGTGGTAGGCCGTTTTGGCAATGGTCCGGGCCGTTACCGGGGGCAGTTTGAATTGCCGCACAGTATCGGAGTGGACAGTGATGGCAACGTTATCATCGCGGAGCAGGAAGGTCGACGGGTGCAAAGGTTCAACCTGCGTTAACAAGCTTTTGTATTCTGCCAACTGCAATCAGCACTATTCCCAGCCTTCGCTCGTCCTTCTTCTCAAGTCCTGCGCTGGGAACTCAGGGCTTCGCCCTTCAGACAGTCCTCGCTTGTTTCAGTATTGAGAGAAGGAAAAAACAGCTCAAAGGCTGTTCAACGTGCATGCCTGCAGTTTTATAAATTCTGAGCTGCAGATAAAAAATTCAAACCTGATCAAAAAAAAGCCCACCTGATCGAGATCAGGCGGGCTTTTTTCTAAAATAATAAATGCTTTATGTGCTAGAAAGGATATTGTTACGGCTCAGTAGCAAAAGTAATCAATCGTAATTCATTAAATGCATCAATTCCAGCCTGACCGCCAAAGCGACCATAGCCGGAATCTTTGACCCCACCAAAAGGAATCTGAGCCTGATCCTGTACTGTAGGACCATTAACATGGCAGATACCGGAATTGATCCTGCGAGCAACCTTGAGGCCACGCGGAATATCCTGAGTGAATACAGAAGCTGACAAACCATATTCTGTATCATTGGCAATGCGTACAGCGTCGTCTTCATCTTTGGCTCTGACAACGCCCACGATCGGGCCGAATGATTCTTCCTTGTATAGGCGCATTTCAGGCGTGATGCCGGCAATGACATTGGCCGGCATCAGTACACCTTCTGCTACATCACCGCAAAGCCGGGTCGCACCTTTGCCAAGGGCATCATCAATCAGCTCTTCAACATGGTCAACTGATTCTCTGTGTACGACTGCACCCAGTGGGGTTTTGCCTTCGGAAGGGTCACCAACTGCAAGCT
>JAYPJO010000108.1:0-984 GCA_038128465.1 Gammaproteobacteria bacterium | reverse complement strand
GCTTCAACCACTACAACACGTTCTGTCGACATACATATCTGCCCCTGGTTCATGAAAGCACCAAAAGCAGCGGCATCAACAGCTGCATCTAAATCGGCATCTTCCAGTACCACCAGTGGCGCCTTACCGCCGAGTTCCAGCAGAACCGGTTTAAGATTTTTTGCAGCACGCTGTGCAATGATTCTGCCGACATTGGATGAGCCGGTGAAATTTATTCTTCTGACTGCCGTATGGTCAATCAGAGCGCCAACTATTTCAGGGGCATCCTCAGTTGCATTGGAAATAAAGTTGACGATCCCATCACCCAGGCCTGCTTCCATAAAGGATTGTGCAATCAGGTAATGGGTTCTGGGGCATAATTCAGAGCCTTTAAAAATAACGGTGTTGCCACAGGCTAGAGGCACCTCGATGGATCGAACACCGAGAATAATAGGCGCATTCCAGGGGGCAATACCCAAGATGACACCTACGGGTTCTCTCATGCCCATGGATAACTGGCCTGGCTTGTCTGATGGAATGACTTCACCTTTTATCTGGGTGGTCAGGGCAGCAGCTTCACGAATGATCGATGCAGCCAGCATCAAATTAAAACGCGCCCATCCTTCTGTGGCGCCAATTTCTCCCATCATGGCAGAAACGAAATCATCTGCTTTGGATTCCAGCGCATCGGCAGCTTTATTCAGGGCAGCCCTGCGGGCATTGGGTGGCTGCGAAGACCATGCCGGTAACGCGGCACTGGCAGCCTCAGCAGCACTGTTGGCATCAGTAACGGATGCGGCTGCGGCAACAGTAACGACTTCACCGGATAAAGCGCCCTTGATTTCATAGTGTTTGCTGGTGTCCTGGTCTTTACCACCGATAATCAGTGGGATGCTTGCTGTAGACATTTTTACTCCTTGGTATATTAGTTATTAGCCTGGCTAAATCAGATAAACAGCCCAGGTCACTGGATAAAAATTCGTAATCTATAAGTAGATGTAAGGC
>JAYPJO010000107.1:6380-6879 GCA_038128465.1 Gammaproteobacteria bacterium | reverse complement strand
CGAAGTATTGCGGCGCTAGGAGTCTTAGGCTGCATATTAGCTGCAATTGGTTACTACGATGAATAACAGGAGTTCAAACATGTTTAAGAAATCAGACTTTTTCATTCTTTTGGCAGTTACAATTTCTTTTGCAGTATCTGCCTACCTATGGTTCGCAGGACAACGAGAAGAAGGCGTCTTCACCGCTGTTTGGGTGCCATCCATTTTATGCTTTGGTATTTATTTCAAACTTATGGCGTTAATGGGAGAAAAGAAATGAGTACTATGACCCTGGCTTATATAGCAATATTTGTTTTTATATTAATGTTAATAGGGCTATTTCTATCTGCTCGTGAATTTCTCAAAGTTAGTGATGATCCTTCTCAAGTGGTAGGCTCGAAAATGGAGTATAGAAAAACTGAAGTCGGGGATTAATTTTGATTAATCAATAAGAAGTCAGTTAGTTAGTAATCGATAAAACCGACTGAAGTCTGCTATGGATAGATAGCAGTCATTAGCT
>JAYPJO010000107.1:0-6369 GCA_038128465.1 Gammaproteobacteria bacterium | reverse complement strand
AAAATATTTTGCTCAAAATATCAAAAATGATGTTTTTATCATTAAGTAAGTGAGCAAAATCAGTATTTTTCACTTGTAGTCGAATAGAAAATATACGCTTACAATACTAAAGCTGATTTCTTTCAATAATGCCCATCATCTTGTAGCAGAGTAATGCTGCCGTAAATTCATAGGAGTGAAAGCCGGGTATTGGAGCAAACTCCATAATGTCAAAGCCGATAATTCTTGTTTGCTGTGCCACGGATTCAAATAGGTTCAGCGTTTGATACCAGTTCAATCCGCCTGGAACGGGGGTTCCTGTTGAAGGGAAAATAGATGGGTCCAGGCCATCGATATCTAATGTGAAAAAGACTTGGTCCGGAAAATCATCCGGCAGGTCGAACTTATGGATATTTTTTTTAACCAGGATTTCAGCGTCTATATGTTCTATGTTGTAGAGCTTCCTGGCCTGTACTTCTTCCTCACAGAGCATTCGAATGCCTAACTGGTAAATTGGAATATCCAGGTCAGCTATCCTTTTCATGACAGAAGCATGGCTGTAGCTGTTGCCTTCATAGGTGTCCCGCAAATCTGCATGCGCATCAATTTGAACAACACCAAAGTCCTCAACACCTGCTTCTATCAGACCATTTATCATCCCCAGTGTTGCCGTGTGTTCTCCACCAATGCCAATGGGAAATTTTTCTTCCTCAACTATTGCCTGTGTTGCTGCAGCTATTCGCGCGATCACCTCTTCAGCCGCACCTCCAGAAGAGACAGGCGGGTATGTATAAATACCATGTTTTGAGGGGTTGCTTTTGCCATCCCAGGCTTCCAATTGCCAGGATGCCTTCAGAATAGCAGCAGGCCCTTCCATCGTTCCTTCTCCATAGGAGACAGAAGCCTCAAAAGGAATAGGCAGAATATGAAAAAATGCATCCTCTTCGGAAGGATGTTCAATTTCGGAACCCAGGAAAATCGGATAACCGGGAGCCACTTCCTGATCAAATTTTTCCACCTAGTCAAACCTCGCCAGAAAATGCCTAGGATAATCTGTTTTTAAAATCATCATAAGAAAATTTTTTCACCAAGCGTAATTCATCATTCCGGGAATTCCAGATTGCAATTGCCGGCAAGGCGATACCATTGAATGTGGTTGTTTTTACCATGGTGTAATGCGACATATCATCAAACTTGAGCCGCTGCCCAACCTGTAATGGCTGCTCAAAACTATAGTCACCCATTACGTCGCCAGCCAGACAGGACACACCACCAAGCCGGTAGGTATGTGGCTTTTGCCCAGCAATCCCTGCACCAAAAACATCGGCGCGGTAAGGCATCTCCAGGGTGTCCGGCATATGACAGGTGGCAGAGCAATCCAGGATAGCAATGGCCATTTCATTCTGGATGATATCCACCACTTCAGTAACCAGCACCCCGGTATGAATGGCTATGGCTTCCCCAGGCTCTAGGTAAACCTGCACCTGGTAGCGTTGCTGGAAACCCTGAATGCGGGCGATCAGCTTTTCGATATCATAATCGGGATCCGTGATCAGATGCCCGCCACCGAAATTTACCCACTCCAGTTCAGGTAAATAGTCAGCAAACTGTTTTTCAAAGACCTGCAAAGTCCTGTCGAGAGGGTCATAGCCCTGCTCACATAAAGTATGGAAATGCAGGCCACTGATACCGCTCAGGTCTTTATCCTGGAACTGTGAGAAGGGAATGCCCAGACGTGAACCCGGAACGCAGGGATCGTATAGCTTGTTAGCGCCTTCCGAGTGCAAAGGATTGACTCGTAGACCAAATCGCAAATCCGGTCGTGCTTGTTTTGCCTCCTGTATCAGGGGCTGAAACTTCTGCCACTGGTTAAATGAATTGAAAATGACATGATCAGAAATCCCCAGTACTTCCTTGAGTTCATTTTCCTTGAAGGCAGCGGAGTATGTATGCACTTCACCGCCAAATTTTTCTTTTCCCAGGCGAGCTTCATGGATACCACTGGCACAGGTGCCCTGCAGATACTCGCTGATAAGTGGTGCAAAGGCATGCATGGCAAAGGCCTTCAGCGCCATTAAAATTTTTGCACCACTTTCTGATTGAATTTTTTGCAGAACCTGCAAATTTTTTTCCAGCGCTACCTCATCCACGACAAAACAGGGGGAGGGGATGCGACTGCAATCAAAATGTTGAAAGCTGTTACTCTTGAGCATGTCCCGCCTGTTTAAAGTAAATTTAAGTCAGGGTCTTCGATAACCTGCCAGGGCAGGCCATAGATCTGCATATCCGCCAGGAATGGATCGGGATCCATTTGTTCCATATTCCATACACCGGGTTTCATCCAGGTTTTTTGCAACATCATTTTGGCGCCAATCATCGCAGGTACGCCTGTGGTATAGGAAATGGCCTGGGACTGAACTTCACGATAACAATCCTGGTGGTCTTTGATATTGTAAATATAGGCACTTTTCTGTTTTCCGTCTTTTACTCCCTGCACATAACAGCCGATGCAGGTTTTGCCGGTGGTTTTTGGTCCCAGTGAAGCAGGGTCAGGTAAAAGCTGTTTGAGAAACTGGATGGGTACAATTTGCAGTCCCTGGTAGTCGATTGGCTCAATACCCGTCATGCCAACATTCTCCAGGACTTCCAGATGTTTAAGATAACTGTCTCCGAAACTCATCCAGAATTGTGCTTTTTCCAGGCTGGGATAATGCTTGCATAAAGACTCCAGTTCTTCATGATACATCCGGTAAATATTATAGGTGCCAACATTGTCAGGGCAGGTAAACGATTGCTTTAACGACAAGGCCGGTGTTGTCACAAATTCACCATTCTCCCAGTGCCGACATTCCGCACTGACTTCACGGATATTTATTTCCGGATTGAAGTTGGTGGCAAAGGGATAGCCATGGTCACCGCCATTTACATCAATAATGTCGAGGCTATGTATCTCATCGAAATAATGCTTTGCCAGGTACGCCGTGAACACATTGGTTGCACCCGGATCAAAACCCGAGCCAAGCAAGGCCATCAGGCCAGCATTAGTAAATTTTGTCTGGTAATCCCATTGCCACCGGTATTCGAATTTTGCTGTATCCAATGGTTCGTAATTGGCCGTATCCAGGTAATGAACTCCATATGCCAGGCAGGCATCCATGATAGTCAGGTCCTGATAGGGCAGGGCTACATTGATGACGAGTTCCGGTTTGACTGTTTGCAGCAGAGTCACAAGTTCCGAAACGGAATCAGCGTCAACTTGTGCAGTGTCAATCTTGATGTCGTACTGTGATCGGACTTGTTCAGCAATGGCCTGACATTTTGACAAAGTCCTGCTGGCCAGCACTATCCTGGTAAAAACCTCGGGGACCTGGGCACATTTATGCGTCACCACCTGCCCGACTCCGCCGGCACCTATTATCAGAACCGTGGACATAGCTAATCCTCTTTTTCGTAGTAGGTGTAACCCTGCATACTGTCTTTAAATGTTTTCATGATGTGCTGACGTTCACGTGCCGTAATACGGCCTTCCTTGACAGCCTTCTCTGCTGTGTTGCGATAATTCAGGGCCATTTGCTGTGGCTGATATTCAACATAGCTCAATACGTCTGCAATCGTGTCTCCATGTATTTCTTTAACAAAATCAAAACTTTTGTCCCGGTTCAGACGCACACTGACAACATTGGTATCACCGAACAGGTTATGCAGGTCACCGAGAGTTTCCTGATAGGCACCAACCAGAAACACCCCCAGGTAATACTCTTCTCCTGGGATGAGAGAGTGCAGTGGCAGAGTTTTGCTGTTTTCAAGATCTGTTATAAAGTTGTCAATCTTACCGTCGCAGTCGCAGGTAATATCAGCCAGTACTGCATGCCGGTCAGGCTTTTCATTCAGGCGGTGAACCGGCATCACAGGAAAAAGCTGATCAATTGCCCATATATCCGGCAGGGACTGAAAAAGGCTGAAATTTCCGTAATAAATATCGGCTAGGGAAATTCTCAGATCTTCCAGTTCTTGAGGAACTTCATCCATCTGCGTCAGGTGCATGAAGATATTCTGTAGGACGGCCAGAAACAGATTTTCTGCTACTGCTCGGGACCGTAAATCAATTTGTCCATACCTGAAAAGTTCCCTTACCTCATCGCGGTAATAAAGTGCATCGTTGTAACATTCCTGTAGCCTGTCTTCTGTCATGTAATCCAGAACTTCACATAAATTTTCGATCTGGTTATGCTGGGCGTTTACTGTTAACTCAGTTTGCCTGGGTTCAAAAGTATTTGTTTCCAGGATATTAAAGAGCAGTATCGATGAGTACGCCACCGTAGCACGACCTGATTCTGTTACTATCGTTGGGTGTGGAATAGCATGCTGATCCAGCGTTTCTTTCAGTGTATCGACCAGGTCTTCACAGTATTCTTCAAGCGTATAGTTTCGACTTTGCTCTTCACTACTATGTTCACCGCTGTAATCAACAGCAAGACCGCCTCCCAGGTCAATGTGGTTCAAATCTGCACCTTCCTGAATCAGATCAATATAGTGACGCGCAGCTTCAACAACGCCAGTTCGAATTTCCTGGATTTTGGGGATCTGCGAACCCAGGTGGCAATGCAATAACTGCAGGCAATGCATCATGTTCGCCGCTTTAAGCGTATCGACAACTTCAATTAATTGAGTCGTATTCAAGCCAAACACAGAGCGGTCGCCACTGCTTGCGTTCCATTGCCCGCTGACTTTGGAAGTCATTTTGATACGAACACCAAGCAGAGGTTCAATACCCAGGCTTTTGCTCAGACTGATGATAATCGGCAGCTCATATAAGGATTCAATAACAAAAATACATTTAAAGCCCAGGCTTAAAGCCTGCAGACCCAGTTTGATAAATTCCTCATCCTTGTAACCATTGCAGATAATTAAACTGTCTGGCTCCTCCAGGGTTGATAGCGCAGCGATCATTTCTGCCTTACTTCCTACTTCAAAGCCATGTTTATAACGGGCACCAAAATGTGCAATTTCCTCAACCACCTGTGCCTGCTGGTTGACCTTGATGGGGTAAACCCCACGAAAAACACCCTGATATGCTGTTTTGTTTATAGCGTTTGCGAAGGCTTCATTAATCCGTTGAATTTGTGCATCCAGAATATTTTCTATACGCAACAAGACGGGCATCTGCAGGTCACGTTCCTGCATGCCTTCGATAATGTCCAGTATGGGGACTTCGGTATTGAGCGTTTTTACAGTGAGCTTGCCATCATCGGAAATGCCAAAATAATCATTTCCCCAATGGTTGATTCCATATAATTTTGCTGACTGCTTTATGCTCCATAAAGGATTTGGTTGCTGAGTCATATCAGTCTCCAGAACCAGCAAATAGTGATTCTCCCCGCCAGGCCTGAACCCTGGATTTAGAGGCGAATCGAAAGAGGCGGATTTTGCCTCACTAATTGTTGCAAAGCCATATTTTTTTAACCCAATCCTTAAACTTGACTTGAATCAGCAAATTATATTTCCTATAGTCCCTGCCACTGTTTCGGGTGCCAGTTCAGTTTAACTGTTCTGGTTAAACGGGAAGTCCGGTGCAAAACCGGCGCTGCCCCCGCAACGGTCAATCAACCGAATTGTTGATAAGCCCGATACCGGCCTGTTACAGCCAGTGTCATCGCCTGACGATGACTGTACCGATGCAGCGGAGGGCTCATCGCCAGTTTTTTATTTATCACAATAAATAAAAGACTGCTCTAGTCTCTCCCTCATGAAAATTAATTTCATTGAGGATAAATTCATGAAAACTTTTTATCGATCACTGTTTGCAGTGAATCTTTGGTTACTTGCTAATACAGGTCTGGCGCAGCAGCAAACTCAGGAAATCCAGCTGCCTGATGAAATGGTCATTACGTCCAACCGCATTCCGGTCCCACTGCGACAGATTGGCACCTCGGTAAGCGTTATCATGGCTGATGAAATTCAGGCGCGGGGCAGTTTGGGATTAACCGATGTGCTCAGACAGCTGCCAGCGATTGGAGCCAGCGCCAATGGTGGTTTAGGGCAACCGACATCATTACGAATACGGGGCGAAGAAGGATACAGAACCCTGACAATAATTGATGGTATTCGTGTGTCTGATCCTGGTGGTACGCAAATAGTGCCGCAATTTGAACACATTATCAGCGGAGGTATTGGCAGGGTGGAAATATTGCGTGGCCCCCAGGGTCTGGCTTACGGTGCTGATGCGGGTGGTGTAGTTAATATTTCTACTCTGCAGCCAGCCGAAGACTCTACAGCCAATCTTGATTTACAGGCCGGTAAATTTAATACCTCCCAGGTCAGAGGTAATCTCGGTGGACGAATTGAGGGTTTTGATTATTTTGTGTCTGCGATCAATATGCATACCGAAGG
>JAYPJO010000106.1:5248-6942 GCA_038128465.1 Gammaproteobacteria bacterium | reverse complement strand
ACTTGCCTTGCTGGAAGGTACGGCGGATATAGCCGTTCACTCATTGAAAGATGTGCCAATGGAATTTCCTGAGGGTCTTGGCCTGGCAGTTATCTGTGAGCGCGAAGATTACCGCGACGCATTTGTCTCCAATAAATATGATAGTTTTGCCAGCCTGCCTACACAGTCTGTTGTGGGCACCTCAAGTTTACGGCGACAGTCCCAGCTGCGTGCAGCCCGACCAGATATCCGGATAAAAGACCTGCGCGGTAATGTAAATACGCGTCTTAGCAAGCTAGATGCCGGGGAATATGATGCCATTATTTTAGCGGCCGCTGGGCTTCTGAGGCTTGAGTTTGCTGATCGCATAAAGGAATACCTGGATCCTGCTTTATGCCTGCCAGCCGGCGGCCAGGGAGCCGTTGGCATAGAATGCAGATTGAATGACACTGAGTTGATGGACTGTTTAAATCCCTTGAATCATGAGCCAACCGCAATATGTGTGCGAGCAGAACGGGCGATGAATGCCAGATTGAATGGAGGCTGTCAGGTTCCCATTGCCTGTTTGTCAGAGTTGGATGGTGACAGCCTGATACTTTCGGGTATTGTTGGCAGTACAGATGGTATGGAAATATTACAGGCAGAATTAACCGGAAAGGCACATACAGCCGAAGCAACCGGTATTGCTCTGGCTGAACAATTACTTGAACAAGGTGCCCAGCGCCTACTGGATGCTATGGCTTAGTGTTTATTTTATATTACAATCTGGCTCACTCGTCCTGCAGACCAGGCCAGAAATTTAAGCAGATTACTCGAACAGCGCGGAGCCAGGGTTTTTCATTTACCACTCTTGCAAATCGAAACGCTACCGCAGGATAAAAAGCTGGAAAAAAAAATAAAGGCGCTGAAAAAATACGATATGGCATTCTTTATCAGCACTAATGCAGCTCAAATTGCTATGGAGCTCATAGAGACCCATTTGTCTCCCATTCCCAAAAACGTTCAATATTTCAGTCCCGGCCCTACTACTGCGAGAGTGCTGCAAAATCATGGGCTTGAAGTTGCTTTTCCAGAAAGAGCAATGAGTACCGAAGCATTATTGATCCTGCCAGAGATCCGTAAAATCATCCAGGATGACAGCAAAAATAAAAAACGGGCCATAATTTTTCGTGGTGTGGGAGGCCGGGAGTTGCTGGCAAATTCCCTGAGGGCAAAAGGCGTCGACGTAGAATATATAGAACTGTACAAGCGCGTTGTGCCTGATTACAAAAAAAGTTTTCTGAAGGAAATCATCTCAAGCAAAAAACCGGATGGAATCGTATTTAGTAGTGCAGAAGTAATTCATAACTTTACGCATCTGTTTGAGTCCGTCTATCCGGATTACAGAAAAGTTCCGGTTTTTGTTTCTTCATCAAGACTACAGACAATTGTAGAGAAAATCGGATTTGAATCGGTTAATTTACTCGAAGCTGCTGATGACAACTCCATAGCATCAGGAGTACAGAATCCCAATGCCTGATGCCAGCAATGAAAAAAAACCAACTGTGAATGAAAAGACTGTAGAGTCTTTATCTGGTAAAGAGCCTTCAGCTGGTAAAAAACCTGCATCAACAATAAAGGCTGAAAAAAAAGCCTCACCAGCGGCAGCTATAAATTTAATTTTTCTTGTGGTGCTAATGGGCGCATTTTATTTTATATGGCAGCAGCATATTCAG
>JAYPJO010000106.1:3692-5216 GCA_038128465.1 Gammaproteobacteria bacterium | reverse complement strand
AAATAACTAATATTAATGATGCAGACAGCAGTGCAGAAATTTTATTCAATCAGCAAAATGCCAGGCTGGATAACCTGAATGAAGAGTTACTGAACCTACGTATGGGTATGAGTGCGAATCAGGCAAGCGGAATTTGGCAGCTATCAGAAGCTTCATCTTACCTGAGACTGGCCCGACAATATCTGGAACTGGTTCAGAATGTGCCAGTAGCGCTCGACTTATATCGGGACAGCAGGGCTATTCTTGCGCAAGTAAATGATCCGGCCCTGGATAGAATTACCGGTATGCTGACTTCTGACATCAGCCTTTTGAATCAAATCACCGAGGTTGATACTGAAAGTTTATACATTCGCTTGAGCGAGCTGTCGCAACTTGTTACTGAGGTCAGGCTGGGACCTTCGATAGAACCCAGCCAGGCTTTTAATGAAAGGGAAAGTGATAATGGACAGGAAGGATCCGAGGGAGGCCTTTCGGGTCTGTTTTCCCGCTATTTTACGATTCAGCGTCTGGATGCTCCTCTTACCTTACCCCTGAATGTTGAGCAAAGATCCTTGTTACGCCAAAACATGCAATTGCAGATTGAACAGGCTAAATTAGCCCTCATGCAGAAAAGACAGGCGGTTTATCTGGACAGTATCAGCAGTGTCATCATGTTGGCACAACAGAATATACCTGATGAAGACCCGCAGAAAATGTACCTCATCAGGTCATTACGGGAGTTGCAGAACGAAGCAATCAGTCTGGATTTACCGGCATTGAGCGATAGTTTGAGGTTGCTGGATAACCTGATAATCAATATCAGGTAGTAATCAGGATATTAAAACCTTGCTATTCAAAATAACGATAAGAGTCTTATAAAGGTGGTTAAAACATTTTTTATTTTGTTGGTGGCGCTGGGGCTGGGTGCGTATTTATCTGTGCTGTTAACAGAAGATCTGGGATATGTGCTGGTCACTTTCAGGGAATATTCATTGGAAGCCACTGTTGCAACGGCAGTGATATCGTTAATTATCTTGTATGTATTGTGTTTTGGTCTTTTCAAATTAATAAAAATTTTCAATCCATTCAAATTATTCAGCAGGGAAACCTGGTATAAATTATTTAACTGGAAAAGTGCACGAAAACAGACTGAACTTGGCTGGCAACATTTGCTGCTCGGAAGATGGGAAGAAGCTTATAAACATCTGGTTGAGTCTGCAGAGCGTTCTCAAAACCCTTGCGTGAACTATCTTGCAGCAGCCTATGCAGCATTCCAGCGTTCAGATCAGCTGGCTTGCACTTTTTGTATATCGCAGGCTAAAAAATTATCCACACTATCAATTGCGGGTATTAAATCTTTTCAGGCTCTGCTGGATTTAAAATCAGGCCGAGAAGAACAAAGTCTGGCGTTGTTGCTGGCAATTAAAAAGGAACAACCAGACAGCCCGGTTGTTTTGAAGTTATTAGAAGAAATTTACCTGTCACTGAATGATATGGAAAATCTGTCAGCAATTTTACCGGCTCTGGAAAAACACAAAGTACTCA
>JAYPJO010000106.1:3106-3682 GCA_038128465.1 Gammaproteobacteria bacterium | reverse complement strand
TTAAAGGAAAACCTGGCTATTCATCGTCTGCATAAAACCACATTACATTCTGCAGACGCAAAGGAACTGAAATCGGTATGGGCAGATATTAACAAACTGATTCAGAAACGAGAACTGGTTACCGAAGCCTATCTTAGGGCACTTCTGACAACCGGGGAGAGTGAAGAAGCAGTCAATGTTCTGACCAGATTTGTCCGATGGCAATGGAGTGACAGACTAGTTGAATTGCTCGGTTATATTGATAACCAAGATGCCGCTGCACAAATTTTATTACTAGAAGGCTGGGTAAAAGACCGACCAAAAAATGTCATTTTAATGCTGACACTTGGACGTTTAAGTCTGCGTAACAATTTATGGGGAAAAGCCAGAGAATACTTTGAAATAGCATTGCGCTTTACCAACGATGTCCGTCTCAGTGCAGAAATTAATGCAGAGTTAGGCAGATTACTTGAACATCTTGGCGAATATGAAAAAAGCCTGATTTGTTATCGTCAGGCAATGAATTTGATGGATAAAAAGCTGCCTGAATTACCCATGCCAGATCCAGGACTGGCATCATAACAGACACTGCAAACA
>JAYPJO010000106.1:0-3096 GCA_038128465.1 Gammaproteobacteria bacterium | reverse complement strand
GGTTAAGGTAATTGATCCATGTCAAAACCAGCTCATCTTCGTTAGCAGGATTAATTGAAAGTTCATATTTTGCCTCCATTACATATGTGATGTGTTAATAAATTCATATGTTGCAGGAGGTAATGATGAACTTAATTCCCAAAAATTCTCTTATTGGTTTTGACAGTTTTTTTGATGACTCTTTTCCAATTTTTCGTTTATTTCCGGAATCAAAACTGGAAAGTTCAAGACTGGCAGTAGATATCAAAGAAAACGATGATAACTATATTATTAAAGCTGATTTTCCCGGTATGGATAAGGACGATATCAAGGTTTCCATTGATAATAATATGCTGACTATTGAAGCAGAGCATGATGAAAGCAAGGAAGATAAAGAAGGTAAATATTTACGCCAGGAACGTCGTTATGGAAAATATTCCCGTAGTTTTAATCTGGGTAAGGATGTAGATGAATCCAAAATAATTGCGGATTTTGACAAGGGTGTTTTGTCGCTGCAGATTCCTAAAGGAAATGTTGCGCCAGCAGCACGAACCATTCCCATTAAGTAATGGCTTGTAATCAAGTCATGTAAATACAGGCTGGTGAAGTGATTCTATTACCAGCCTGTTTTATTTTTCAGTGTTCAGGTCAGGAGGGTATCTGGACTGGTGATGATGGAACTTTTGCATAAACGGCTTTAGGAACATCCAGATCATCAAAAACAAGTTCACCACAATGTTCAGGTCCGTTGGCAAGTAACTGTCCAATTTTTCTGCCAATAAAGGTGACGGTAAGATCTGCATTTACAGCGCTGCCAAGAACCTTGCCGGTATTACTGCACAATCCTGATGGGATATCGACAGCCAGTATCGGTAATTTACTGTTATTTATCTGATTGATCAGCCGGGTATAGGGTTCGCGTACATTGCCACTGAGGCCGGTTCCCAGCATCGCATCAACAATCACTACATTTTTGTTGCTGTATATACTTATGAGCTTTTCTGAGTCTGGAAATTCTGAGGCAGGCAGGATATTCAGCCCGCGTGAAATAGCAAAATCAGCGGCCAGTCGTGCATCACCTTTCAGGTTTTCGGATTCCCCGATGAGGTAAAGTTCAGCTTGCAAACCAGTATTTATGGCAAGGCCAGCTATGATGAAGCCATCGCCGCCGTTATTTCCACTACCGCAGATGATCATGAGTTTTTCAGTCTCAGGCCATTGTTGGACCAGAGCATCAAAAGCAGTTTTTCCGGCACGCTGCATCAGTTCAAAACCCGGGATGCCATGTTCTTCAATGGTGACCCTGTCCAGTTCGCGTGTAGACGCTGCCGTGTAATAGGAAACTGCTTTTGTCATTGGATGATCCGGCTCCGGAAAAAAGGAATGGCGGCACAGGCACTAAGAAAAATACAGATGATATCAATAGCTGTATTTTCATAGCCGCCTACATTGGTCTGGGGAATAAAAACCGTGGCAAGAAATTCTATGATTTCATTAATACCACCAATACCTGAAGCTGCCAGTACTGTTACTAATGCGGCAGTTGTAAATGAAGAATAATTGAGACCGCCAACAACCTTCCATATAAGCAAAGCTGCTATGAAATAACAGTAAAAATGAACCACCTGGTCGTATTTGAGAATGGAATAGGGTTCAGCAACCAGATCAACAATCACCCAGGAATAAAGTACACCATCAGCAACAGGTAGCAGACCGCCAAGAATATGCAGGATTATCCAGAGGTTGAACCCCCAGAGAACAACGGAACTAAACTGGAAATGCTGATCACCCTTGTGCAACAGAGCAACCAGCACCAGAGTCGTTATGCCATAAAATAAAAATTCAAAATTCTGGGAAATCAGTGACCAGAGCAGCAGGGCGACAGTAAGGATATAGCCACAAATAAACTGATTGCGCATAGCTCATTTATTAAGAGTTGGTTATTTGCAATCAAATACTAAATCACTAATCCAGATTTAGGAAATAGTAATTCAGAAATATAATTGTCAGAGCGACAATAGCTGCAACTACAGACTCAATAGAAAATTTTAAAAAGGTTTTTTCTGCATGCAGGGTAGGATCCTTTAACATTTTGGGGATACGGTTGGAAATAAACATAGGAACATGACCAAGGATAGAACTTGACAGCACTAATGGGAAAAAAACAGACCACCACCAATTAATAATACTAATTCATAATTAGATAATTCCTTTAAATCCTTAAGTAATAGATAAACTACAAAAAAAACCAATGGAAGAGAGGATAATTCCCAGAATTCGAATGGAATTTCTTACCTTAATTTCCATTGGTTTTCCTCCAACCTAAAATGTATAGGTTGTTTAAGATTAAACATTTTTAGTATTTAGTAACCATTGTTTAAAATTAATCGACTTACATATCTATCATAGACAATTGTTCCTACAGCGTTTCCAAAGCCCCAAGCTGCACCAAGGCTTGGACCAATCCAGCCGCCTCTAGTTGCGCCAGCAACTGTATTTGTAGCCGTATATCCTATTATGCTTCCAATAACACCAGTATCTGTTGCCAGGTCGGCAATATCACCCAGATACGATCCTCCACTGACTTGCTCTGTTTCCTGTATTGATAATGCTCTCATGACTTTCTCCCTGTCTTAAGTTTATAAATGCAAAATTTCATCACCCATCCATGGCGATAGTTTCAGGGTAGTACAGTTTCAGGAGTTTTCCAGTTTTTTAGTCAAAAATACCGAGTTCCTGCCAAATGGCATCAACGCGGTCTTTGACGTCCTGCGACATAGTGATGGGGCGACCCCATTCACGGGAGGTTTCAGCACCGATTTTAGTGGTGGCATCAAATCCCATTTTTGAACCCAGCCCGGATTCAGGCGAGGCGAAATCCAGATAATCGATCGGTGTGTTTTCAATGGTTACGGTATCCCTGGCAGGGTCCATGCGTGTCGTCATGGCCCAGATGACATCTTCCCAGTTGCGGATATCGATATCGTCATCTACAACAATGACGAATTTGGTATACATAAACTGACGCAGGAAAGACCACAAGCCCATCATGACGCGTTTGGCATGGCCGGGATACTGTTTCTTGATACTGATAACAGCCAGGCGATAGGAACAACC
>JAYPJO010000105.1:1830-6976 GCA_038128465.1 Gammaproteobacteria bacterium | reverse complement strand
TCTGACAAGTTAAAACATGTCTGTTATGAAATCAGAGGACCAGCCCTGCAGGCAGCCAAGCGGCTTGAAGAAGAAGGCCACAAGATAACAAAGCTGAATATAGGCAATCCAGGCGCTTTTGGTTTTGATGCTCCTGACGAAATCCTGCAGGATGTTATTTATAACCTAAGTGAAGCCCAGCCATACTCAGATTCAAAAGGTCTCTTTTCAGCACGTAAGGCCGTCATGCATGAGACCCAGCGCCTGAATATTAAAGGTGTCGACATAAATGATATTTATCTGGGTAATGGGGTCAGTGAACTTATTGTTATGTCGATGCAGGCACTACTGAATAACGATGATGAAGTGCTAATTCCCGCTCCAGATTACCCGCTCTGGACTGCTGCTGTGAGTTTAAGTGGTGGCAAGCCCATTCATTATGTCTGTGATGAAGGTGCTGAGTGGTTTCCGGATATTGCAGACATCAGAAGCAAAATAACAGACCGAACCAAAGCGCTAGTAATTATCAATCCCAATAACCCGACTGGTGCTGTCTACAGTGAAGCACTTTTACTGGAATTGATTGAACTGGCCAGAGAACATGAACTCATTTTATTTGCCGATGAAATATACGACAAAATTCTGTATGACGATGCAAAGCATATACCCCTGGCATCACTTTGCGATGATCTGCTGATATTAACTTTCAATGGTTTGTCGAAAAATTACCGACTGGCCGGTTTCCGTTCTGGCTGGATGATTATCAGTGGCGATAAATCTGATGCATCTGATTACCAGGAAGGTCTGGATATTCTCTCCAACATGCGTCTTTGTTCAAATGTTCCGGCACAACTGGCAATTCAAACAGCGCTGGGCGGCTACCAGAGTATTAATGAACTGATTTTACCGGGAGGCCGACTTCGTGATCAGCGCGACCTGGCTCACCGACTGCTCAATGATATTCCGGGCGTCAGTTGCACCTTGCCCAAAGGAGCTATCTATCTGTTCGCCAAACTAGACCCTGAAAAATTTGATATCAAGAGTGATGACAAGCTGATTCTCGAGTTTTTACTACAGGAAAAAGTTCTTATGGTTCAGGGTAGCGGTTTCAATATCAACGATCAGCAGCATTTCAGGGTTGTATTTCTGCCAAGAGAGGATGTATTAACAACTTCACTTGAGAAACTTGAGCGTTTCCTGAGTACCTATTCCCAGGTTTAACTCCCAGGTTTAACTCCCAGACTTAATTGAAGCCGAGTATTCGTAATACTTTTTCTGCGGAATCTTCCAATGCCGAATAATCGAGCGTGAAATGACTGAATTCACGACGCAGACGATAATTTCTGCGTAAGTCATCAAATCCTGCCCCGGATTTTTTATCGATAAGTGACAACAACTGCATATGATCTTTTGCCACAGGGTACGCTGAGAGTATGGTTTGATTGATTTGAGCCAGTTCAGTTGATGCCGGCCTGAATGTCAGCGCTGTATGCTGTCGGTCAAGTGGATAAGAAGGCGCATCATCAAAACCAAAAAAATCAGTAAAGGCCTGATAAATCATGGCTGTTCCATTTTCTTTACCTTCATAACTGTATCCGGCAATGTGAGAGCTTCCAATTTCAACCTCTTGCAATAAAGCCAGATTAATGTCGGGCTCATTTTCCCAGACATCAAGCACACATTTCCATTTATTCTCCTGCAATTCATCAAGCAGAGCGAGGTTGTCGAACACGCCCCCTGGATGTATTGATCAGCACCTTGTCTCGCGAAAAATCCCGCAACATTTTTTTATCAAACATGTGGTAGGTTGGATATGGTTCCTGCCAGGTTAAAGGCGTATGAACAGTAATAACGTCTTGTTGTAGAACCTTATCCAGGACAGTTAGCTTGTTACTGTGGGCATACTTGTGACCCAGTAAAGGATCGTAAATCAGAAAATTCATATCCAGCTGCTCCAGGTAACTGGCAAGCAGACCGCCAACATGCCCCGCTCCGATGATACCAACAGATTTATTACGCCAGTCGAAATCATATTTTTTGGAAAGTTGCGCCAGGCAGGCAAATACATACTGCACTACTGAAGTTGCATTTGAGCCCGGCGCATAGGCAAACTCGACATTGTTTTTTTTCAAATAATCCAGATCGATGTGGTCGATGCCGCTGGTTGCACTGGCAATAAATTTAACATTGCTCTGTTCAAGCAACTGCCTGTTAACCTGGGTAACTGATCTGATTAATAAAGCATCCGCCGATCTGATAATATCATTAGAAATCTGTCTGCCACGGACCTTTTTTACCGTAGCCAGCTTTTCAAAATACTGCAGTCCGTTGATGTTTTCATCAGCAACAATTTGGATAGCTTGGTCAGACATGTATGTTGGTCAGGTGTGAAGCAAGCATGTAATAGACAGTGTTCAACTTTTTTCTGAACCCGTTTTCTCTATGAGATAAATGAATTCATCATCCTTTGTTTTGCTTTCCAGCAACTGATGACCTAGAAAATGGCAGAATTTTGGTATATCCCGTGTAGTTGACGGATCCGTTGCATGAACAGTAATGATTTCGCCAACCTTAATTTCACGAATTTTTTTATGCAGTAACATCACCGGTTCGGGACAATATAGACCACGAGTATCCAGCGTATGCACTAATGTCTTTGCTGCTTCTGTCATAACATTTAATTACAAATAGCAGATGTGCTCTTACTGTCTTTTTACAATATTACAGGTGCTGCTGTCAGCATCATAACCTATAAATGCTATACCCTGCTCCAGCTGTTTCAACACATGATTTACTTTTTCCTGTAGCGAGTAAACATGTGAACCATAATCAGTTCCTTCACGACTGACAAATTCCTCAATGAGATTCATCAGCGTATCTTTATCCAGTTCTTTATATGGGATCTCCACAGAACTTACGTTAAATTAACGGCATCTAAAATTTGCAGAACTTCTGTTTCATCAGCCCTGCTAGCTCGCTGTCCAGCTTCAAGATTCTTGAAATCATACATTGAGAAATCAGTCAGGTGTGAAAGAGCAACATTGCCGATACTTCTGAACAACACATCCAGACGACCCGGAAACTTTTTATCCCAGTCATTGAGCATCTGTTTTATTTCCTGTCGTTGCAGATTTTCCTGATTGCCACACAAACTGCATGGAATAATGGGGAATTTTTTAAGCTCAGCAAATTCTGCAATTTCATGCTCTTTACAATATGCCAGCGGCCTGATGACGATATGCTTTTTATCATCGCTAAGTAGCTTAGGTGGCATTGCCTTTAACTTGCCGCCAAAAAACATATTGAGAAACAATGTTTCCATGATGTCATTACGGTGATGTCCCAACGCAATTTTGGTGGCGCCAATTTTTTCAGCATAGGAATATAAGTTACCTCTGCGCAATCTTGAGCACAAACCACAATAACTTTTACCTTCTGCTGTTTTTTCAACCACAACAGAATAGGTATCCTTCTCTATGATGTGGTAGTCAACATTAATGGATTGCAGATAGGCAGGTAATACATCCTCCGGAAATCCGGGCTGTTTCTGATCCAAGTTTACAGCATGCAGATCAAATTTTATCGGCGCATGTTTTTGCAGATTCAACAGAATATCCAGCATGACATAAGAATCTTTACCACCCGACAGACAAACCATGACTAAATCACCATCGGCTATCATGTTAAAGTCAGCAATTGCCCGCCCACATTCTCGACGCAAATTTTTCTGCAATCGGTTTAAACGCAAATTACTTTTTCTTAGCGCTGTAGTCATCTAGCACTCTATATTTAAATCAAGACAAGTTATGGGGGCGACAGTATAATTCTCTATTCTGTCTATTGCCATGCTATTGCCATAACCGCAAAACAGATCAAAACAGATAAAGGATCAACGCATGCCTGATTCAGTCTTTTCTAAACCGCTAATAAGATTATCCCTCACTCTACTGGTCAGCCTTATGTGGCTGACGACAAATGCGCAACAACAGGACAGTCAGGCTGTTATCCTGCAATATCATCATGTATCGACTGATACACCACCAATCACCAGCATTGCTCCAGATGATTTTCAGCGTCACATGGATTATTTGCTTACCAACAACTTCAATATTTTACCTCTGGAAGAGATTTTAAGCAGTCTGCAAAACGGTGATGTCTTACCAGAATATACGGCCGCAATCACTTTTGATGATGGTTATCTTTCAGTATATACCGAAGCTTTTCCGGTACTGCAGGCGCTGAACTGGCCCTTTACAATTTTTGTCACGACCGGCCTGCTTGAATCAAATCCACATTTATATGCAAACTGGGATCAGATCAGAGAAATGGCTGCCAATGGTGCAACGATAGCGAACCACACTGTCAGCCACCCCTATTTTCTGGAACGTAGCCAGAATCAAAACGACACCGAGTGGTTAGCTGCTATTCGTGAAGAAATACTTGATGCTGAAGAAGTCATTCTAGACGAAACCGGCCAGAGTCATCGCATGCTGGCCTACCCCTATGGGGAATTCGACCCAATTATTCAAAACCTGGTTGAGGAGCTGGATTTCACTGGAATCGCACAACACTCAGGCCCCATCAATGCCAGCTCGGATTTTACCGCACTACCGCGTTTTCCTTTTTCAGGAATTTATGTATCCATGAATACTTTCCCAACTAAAGTGAAAAGTCTCGCATTTAACCTAGAAGAGTCCATACCTGCATCGCCAGTAACCTCAGAGCGAAGCCCGGTTGCAGAACTGGATTTTAGTGAAGATTCACAAGGCCTGGGACAACTTAGCTGCTTTAATAATAACGAGAGAATTGGTGTTGAGCGTTTAAATCCTGAAGAAGCTAGATTTTCAATAACTACCCACATTGAAAATCGCGGCCGGCGCTTCCGATACAACTGTACGGCGCCAGGCTCTGATGGCAGGTATTACTGGTATTCCATACCCTGGGTCAATCCGGCTATTCCGGAATAAGGCATTTCAGGCGCCGCGACGATCCAGCTCAAGCAAATTATTCGAGTAAATCATCGACTGCAATTCAAAAATATACTTATCACCTCGTGAAGAGTAGGTATCAAGACCTTCTGACAGACTGATTCCGTCAACTGAACGCCCTTCCTGTCTTACCGATGATCTGATATTTCGCAAATTCTGATAGTTTGGGAAAGTATTGA
>JAYPJO010000105.1:0-1820 GCA_038128465.1 Gammaproteobacteria bacterium | reverse complement strand
ATGTAGGCTTTGACAGAATCAAAAACTGTATCAAAGGACTTCACTTCATGATTCGCCCCTTCCCGGCGTCTGCTGGGAACAATGCCACAACCTTCTGTATAGCACCACTGACCGAAGAAGTTATTGCCTTCTCTGGCAAAGCGCGATGTCCCCCACGCTGATTCATTAGCTGCCTGCGCCAGGGCTAGAGAGTGCGGAATAATATCAACTCGCTTCAGTAAGCGGTTTATGAGAGCAGTTGTCGTCAGTTCTTCCTGATCCAATTCAAATTCAATGCGCAAAGCAGATAAGGTATTCATATCATTACGGCTAAGCGATGATCCGTTGGCGTACTTTTCCCGCAAATCCAGCAGAACCTGACGCTGTAGCAGAATTTCCTGGTTAACGGCTTCGATATAGGGGCTTAAAAAACTGAAGAAACGTGCCTTTTTTTCCTGCACATCCTGAATGGCTGCAAAATCCGGAATATTGCTAATGGGCTCGGGAATAACGACAAGCTCATCAATATCCGGCATTACTTCGATCTCTGCTTGATCAGGCCTAAACAACAGGGCTGTAGCAAAAATGAAAAAGAGCAATGAAAGGTAAGTTAATTGGGAACGATAGCTTGCTGAAGATGATTCCATTATGCCAAACCTTGCTCATAGCAGAGCTGCCAGCTCAAGAGCATAGCAGATTAACATACTGGGCAGGATAAACCAACAGAATTAATCTATAATTAACTTTATATATAAAATATAAACTATTGTTTTTATTATTTATTTTTTGAGCAATCAGGGGATTCCAGATGCGTCTGCCTGCCACTATCCCACTCGACGGGACTGTACAGGTGTAACGCCAGTGCATGCACCGGTCCAGCCAGTTCTTCGACTAATACTTTGTATACAGCCTGATGGCGTTTGACCTTTGGCAGACTTTCAAAAAGCGCACTGACCAGCAATATATTAAAGTGGGATTCTGTAGCCGGACCGGCATGTTTATGGCTTTCATTCAGCACATTAAGATGTATTGGCTCGAAAGCTTTTTCTATTTTTGCTGAAATTTTCTGCTCAAGATTCATGTAATAACTGCTTTAACTGCGTTGTAAATCATATGGTTTTGCTCAAATTCGTCCATATCCATAGTGCATCTGATCCGATATTAGTTCTACAATAACCCAAACTTCAGTTTCAGGAAATCTTTATGACTATTGGCTGGTATCCGGGCCACATGAACAGGGCACGTAAGGATATCATGAAACTTTTACAGCAGGTTGATGTGGTAATGGAGCTTGTTGATGCCCGTTTACCCTACTCCAGTGAAAACCCCTTGCTGAATTCTCTAATAGGCAGCATTCCCCGCCTCAAAATTTTAAACAAAAGTGATCTGGCAGACCCCGACAGCACTTCATTGTGGCTGGAATATTACCTCCAACAGAATATTACAACGCTCGCTCTGTCCAAGGAACAGGCCGGGTCTATCAAAAAAGTACTGAAAACTGTACAACGTCTTTCTGGCAAGTCTGCACAAACTCTGAGCCGAATAATGATCGTTGGTATCCCCAATGTTGGTAAATCCACCCTGTTAAATTTTTTACTGGACAGAAAAGTTGCCAAAGTTGGTAATGAGCCGGCTGTGAAAAAAGTAGCCATTTAAATTAATTTACACGACTCCCTTAAATTAATTGATACTCCCGGCGTACTCTGGCCAAAAATTGAAGACCAGAATTCTGCCTATCGCCTGGCCATTACCGGAGCCATCAAAAACACAGCGATTGAATTTGAAGATATTGCACTCTTTGCCCTGGATTATTTGCAGGATGCTTACCCTCATATTCTGAG
>JAYPJO010000104.1:5315-7059 GCA_038128465.1 Gammaproteobacteria bacterium | reverse complement strand
GATGTGGGCGCCCATCCATCCAAATAGTCCGTTCTTGTTCCATCCACTCTATATAGGTATGAAAAGCGACAACCTGCTGGTTCACGGGATCCAACTCTTCGGTGATTCTAAGATTGCCTATCCCTCTAAATCCATATGAAGAAGGATGCGGCTTGCATTGATGCTCAGGTACGTTTAACAGGCCAGATTGCCAGGTATCTCCTCTTACACGAGCTGCATCATTCACTGGGAGACCCGCATAATCTCCTGCTTCTGGTCCAGGAATCCTTTCCTGAACATCTTCATGAAAAATTGCTCCCCAGTAACCAGCAATACCAGCCTGGGCCTGAAAAACTGGGGTGACCAGCAATACACTTAAAAAAAATTCTGGGAGAACTCTCCTTAATATTAAATACATATTAATTTCTGCCTTGCTTAATGTCAGATTCCAATAAACTTTATAATGAATTATTTAATGTCTTAAAATATTACTGTACCTATCCTGTCTTATGTAAGGCTTATTTAGCTAAGGGGTCAGGTCGCATCTGAAATTTCACTATAGAGCTCAGTGTTCGCTTTCCACCTTCAATATGCCATACAGCATTTTGACCATAATCGGCATAGATACCACGGCCTTTCCATCCTGCCTCAGCATCATCAATTCGGCCATCCATTCCTCTCGAATAAAAGCCCAGAGGATAGGGCACGCGTAATTTAACCCACTCTTCAGTTTCTGGTAAGAATGCGAGGAGAGAGTCTGAACCTGAACCATTTGCAATGGGTATGTTTTCGCCTAAGCCCAAAATATTGAACTGATCAACCCAGTTGTAATATTGAAAGTCTGCACTTGTTTCCGCTGGGGCACCTTTAAAACTCGGTCCAGGTGTTCGATATAAGGTCCATCCTTCCTCGCAATGTTGGCCGGTAGCCTCAGGGCCATTTAGTATTTCACATTGACTGCGATCGAAACTGGCTAAATGACCACTTCCGGCTAATGCCGTCCACACAATGCCATTTCTATCTACATCAATACCTCTAGGTGTATAAGAATTGAAGCCAAAAGAGTTTTCACCAAAAGGAGGCTCGTAAACTTCCGTTTTGCAACTTTCAGGTGGATTATCACCGATCTCGAGCCTCATAATTCTGCCTGGGATACCATCTTGAGCAGGCCGATTTGTTCCAATTCCTGGCGCCGCAAACCATATTGAATTATCAACCGGATTGACAATGAGACCATATGAACCAGGGTTGATTCTCCAATCAAGCTCAGCATTGAGCGGTTCATCAGGTTCAGTATATTCACCAATGACACCGTCACCATTGTGATCAACAACAAGGGCGCACCATCCCTGGGCAAGCCCAGCATCTTTAGTTTCATTAAAGACTCGTGTATTGAGCCAACCGATTAGTTCACCTCCTGTGCTGAAGTAGAGTGTATTATCTTCATCTTCTGAAAATTGCAGGTGGTGAGTGCTAAAACAGGTATCTATTAAATCAAACTCTCCTGTAGCGGGGTCATATACCTGTGCGTTCATATATGTTGGTCCCACAAGGGGAAACTGTTGTGCTGAAGGGTGATCTGAACCCTCTGAACAGTATTCCGGAATATCGAACCCATTATGTGTTGCCGCTGTCATCCAAACTCTCCCGTCCTGATCCATCATGGGATTATGCGGGTGTGAAAGGTTGTTCCATAATTGTTCTGTTCCCCAGTAAGGTGAGGCTGCAAAATTTCTGTAGGTTAACAATCCACTGTCTGCAGGCT
>JAYPJO010000104.1:0-5305 GCA_038128465.1 Gammaproteobacteria bacterium | reverse complement strand
GGTTAAAACGGGTACTTGTGTTGCTAGATTGGTTTGTGGATCTAGAATGACCAGCGCATCATTATGGAAATCTGTCCCAAAAAATGGACCATTCGCATTTACAGTTGGATTGCGTCTATCAGTTGTAATCTCGTCATGGATGAAAGCTGTTTCTTCACCCCATTCCCATAAGGTTAGTACAAGGTTACGTTCAAGCCCTTGTGGCCGTGGTGGTTCTGGAGGAACCTCACCTGCCATGATTCTATCTATCCAATCCGCAAACATGTCGTAACCCTGTGTTCCAAAGGCTGCCATACTTCGCACCATGTTGGCTCCATTCTGGCCTGACTGAACGCGCCTAACCCACGCATCGTGAGAGGAGGCAAAGGCACCGAGTGATGCTGGGATTTCACGTGTTGCCTTTGTGCCAATCTGATGACACAGGTTACAACTAGCCTTCATCTGATAAATCCAGTCGACTTGAGTTCGCATCGTCGGAGTTATTCCATTTCCTTGTTCACCTGTACCTGGAAACGAGCTTTCAGGTGGCACTTCAACTAATGAATACCAATAATTTGCCGGGTAAATTTCTGCTGCAGCTTGGGGATTTGGTGCATCTACAGCACCTAGATTAATAAGTTCACCGGGACTGACATTAGTTGTAGGTGAATCTATCAGTCCATAGCCTCTGACCCATACCCTATACCTTGCATCAGGCAAATCAGGAAGCACAAACCGGCCCAGATCATCAGTCACCACAATTTTACGGAATTTAGTTGCCAAGTCATCTGTTTCGGCGATGACCCATACTCCTGCTTCTGGTCCCTCAGAACCAATAACTATTCCTCCTATATCATCAGAATCTATCGAAATAGAATCTAACCGATTACCTGCTTCTTGTGAAAAAGATAATGTGGTGAAGGAGCCAATTACTAGAATAGAAATAAATACTACAATTTTGTGTAAATTGATCAAAATGACCTCCTTAACAAGCCAAAGGGAGGTTTAGGCTTGTTGACTTTAATCGAATATGGGAATTCCAGTCACGTTATTATTGTTAGGAACATTATGATCATGATTTTTGGGTTAGGCAAGCCAATGTCCGCTTTGGATAGTTAGCTGTCATTCCCGAATTAACTATATACTCTTTTTAATTGATATTGAAAACTACAGGAAAAACTGATGAGAAAGTACCTGTTAACACTACTTTTACTGATAGTTGCACTAAACATCAGGGTTGCGACTGCACAAATAGAAGGTGCCATTGATCTGCATGTGCATTCCGCGCCGGACAGCGTTCCACGTGCACTCATGGCCATCGAGACAGCGCAGCTTGCGCACCGGTATGGTATGCGAGCAGTACTTTATAAAAACCATAATGTTGAAACCGCAACGCTTGCCTATCTGGTGTCCCAGGTGGTACCTGAAGTGGGGGCTTATGGCGGTATTGCGCTGAACCGTTCTGTTGGTGGCATCAATCCGTATGCAGTTGAACAAATGGCTGCCATGACTGGTGGTCACGGACGTGTTGTGTGGATGCCAACAGTTCATGCTGCGCAGGGGCCATTTGCTGCAGCAGTCGATCCATCCGATATATTGCCGGTCTCACGAAACGGCACACTATTACCAGAGGTTTTTGCTGTTCTTGATGTCATTGCCGAGCTTGACCTCGCACTGGCAACCGGGCACTCCAGCCCCCAGGATAGCCTTCTGCTTGTCAGAGCAGCACGCGAGCGTGGCATTGATCGCATAGTCATTACGCATCCGCTGGAAGACCTGACCCTGCCTGCTGCAATACGTCAGGAAGTTATCGAGCTCGGGGCATTTCTGGAATTTCCAATCGGGTCCGCCGCACCGATGGGCACAACACCCTTTGAAGAATTCATCGAACAAATCCGGTTGGCTGGACCGCAGAATGTCGTTCTTAGCACCGATCTAGGTCAGGCAGTAAACCCAATCCCGACGGCAGGGTTTGTCAGCGGTGTGGAGCGCCTGATCCAAAATGGCTTCACGGAGGAAGATATCGATTTGATGATTCGTCGGAATCCGGCTCACATCCTTGGCCTGGACGTCGATTAAGTGTTTAATAATCTGGATTAATTAGTTAGAAAAACAGTCTGGTCCCAAAATTAATTAAGGTGAAACAACAATGAAAACACGTGCTGCTGTGGCCTTTGAAGCCGGCAAACCCCTGGAAATCTGTGAAGTCGACCTGGAAGGCCCCAAGGCCGGTGAGGTACTGGTCGAACTGAAGGCTACCGGTATCTGCCATACCGACGAATTTACCCTTAGTGGTGCTGATCCTGAAGGCGCCTTCCCTGCCATTTTCGGTCATGAGGGTTGTGGTGTGGTTGTTGAGGTTGGTGCCGGGGTGACGTCGGTTGCTCCCGGCGATACGGTCATTCCGCTTTATACCGCCGAATGTCGCCAATGCGAGTATTGCCTGCACCCCAAAACCAATTTATGCCAGGCCGTTCGTGCCACCCAGGGCCAGGGTCTGATGCCGGATGGCACCAGCCGTTTTTCTCTCGACGGTAAACCCATCCTGCATTACATGGGTTGCTCAACTTTTTCCAACTACACCGTGCTGCCAGAAATTTCTGTAGCCAAAATTCGTTCCGATGCTCCCTATGACAAAGCTTGTTATATAGGTTGTGGTGTCACCACTGGCATCGGTGCTGTTATTTTCCAGGCCAAAGTTGAGCAGGGTTCAACCGCTGCCGTATTTGGTCTTGGAGGTATCGGCTTAAATGTCATCCAGGGACTAAAGCTTGCTGGCGCCAGCAAAATTATCGGTGTTGACCTGAACCCTGACCGGGAGGCACTGGGCAAGAAATTCGGTATGACGGATTTTATTAACCCCAAAGATGTTGACAATGTCACTGACCATATCGTGCAAATGACCGATGGTGTTGATTACAGTTTTGAGTGCATCGGCAATGTCGATGTCATGCGCCAAGCGCTGGAGTGTACACATAAAGGTTGGGGTGAATCCTATATTATCGGTGTAGCCGGCGCCGGCCAGGAAATATCCACCCGCCCCTTTCAGTTAGTTACTGGCCGTTCATGGCATGGTACTGCCTTTGGTGGCGCCAGAGGTCGAACCGATGTCCCCAAGATTGTTGACTGGTACATGGATAACAAGATCAACATTGATGACCTGATTACCCATACCATGCCACTGGACGATATCAACAAGGCCTTTGATCTGATGCATGCGGGTGAAAGCATTCGCTCAGTGGTGATTTATTAAAAGACGCTATTCGGTTGATATCAATTTTTCGTAGCCTGTCATTGCTCCGGAAAATTATTCAGCGCTGCGGAACTCGTCGCTTCACGACTCAGACAGTCCTCGCTTGTCCTGAATAATTTACCAGAGCAAAACATGACTTGATGGCTACTCAATAATTGATATCAACCACATTTCAAACTGATAATTTTTATATTCATAAAAACCAATTGCAGTAAACAAAATGAAACCAGAACTAATCAGTCACAATAAAATTTTTGCAGGCAAACAATTAAAATTTTCTCATCAGTCTGATGCCCTTGCCTGTAGAATGATTTTCTCCGTTTATTTACCACCACAGGCCGAAGAAAAACCTGTACCGCTAATCTACTGGTTATCAGGTTTAACCTGCACGGATGATAATTTTGTACAGAAAGCCGGTGCACAACGTTATGCGGCAGAAGCAGGTGTGGCCATTGTCTGCCCTGACACCAGTCCGCGTGGTGATGATGTGCCGGATGATCCGGAAGGAGCTTATGATTTTGGTCTGGGTGCTGGTTTTTATGTCAATGCCACGCAGGATCCCTGGGCAAAACATTACCAGATGTACAGCTATATCACGGAAGAATTACCCACCGTGCTCGGCGCCAGCGATTTGCCCCTGCAAATGGATAATACATCCATCATGGGGCATTCCATGGGCGGCCATGGAGCTCTGACTATTGCTCTGAAAAATCCTGGCCGGTACAGGGCAGTCTCAGCTTTCTCACCGATCTGTTCTCCGCTAAATTGCCCCTGGGGCGAAAAAGCATTGAGTCATTATATTGGTTCCAGTAAAGACGATTGGGCCAACTATGATGCCTGTACATTAATTGCAAAGGCACAGGAAAAATTACACATCCTGGTTGATCAGGGTGATGCGGATGATTTTCTAAAGGAGCAGCTAAAACCGGAACTGTTACAAAAGGCCTGTACCGAAGCCGGGCATCCACTAACCCTCAGGATGCAGCCGGGCTATGATCATTCCTACTTCTTTATCGCCAGCTTTATTGGCGATCATATTAAACATCACGCCAGTTTTTTAAATTAAAAAACTCGCACTGCGCTCTATTACCCAGTACGCCGATGGAACACCAATCAGGTAGGCAATCAACAGTTCAAAATTTATAACTGAAGTCTGCTGGCTGAATTCTTTTGCTTTAAGAGCTGAATAGATTTTTTTGAACATAAAATACACCACCACCACCGCCGCAATAAATGCCAGCTGGCCAAGCTCAACGCCGACATTAAAAAACAGCAGAGACAGTAAAATCTGGTTGGCTACGACACCTACATCGCCTAAGGCACTGGCAAAACCGAGGCCATGCAGCAAACCAAAACCAAAGGAAACAATGACCGGTGTGCGATAGGTCCATGAATCGGTTTGCTTACGCGCAATTTCATGCGCCAGAAATAAAATCGACAAGGCAATGATGGCCTCGACCGGTACGATGGGAATATTAACCAGGCCCATGGTTGATAAAAACAGGGTTATCGAGTGCGCCATGGTGAAACCGGTTACAGTCAGCAAAATTCTTTTAGCTGTACCTGAAATAACCAGTAGCCCCAGCACAAAGAGCAGATGATCCAGGCCGGCAAGGATGTGCTCAAAACCCAGGACGGTATAGTCCGTTATGATGCCAAAGGTTGTCGGTGGCCCGTCTACCGCCCAGCTGGTTTCTGAGGGTGTCAGCATCATGTTGCGCGAGCTGCCATCCAGAAAATTAACGGTGAAATAAGTGGCCAGCGATGGATTGCTTTGCGGGTAATCCAGTGAAAATACCAGGCCATCCAGACCGCCTGCACAGACACGAACATTACCGCCAGCCTGATTCTGGTTTTCACAGGTCTGGGGCCACACCAGCGCCGGATAGTTGTTGGAGGACAACACCGGTGGCGCGCGCAGGGTAGCTAAAAAAACATCGGGAGCCTGTTCGGTTACATTTATGACTACCGGCCGCGCATCATGGGCAAAGCTTTGTTGCACAGACACTGCAAAAAAGAACAGCAGCAGACTTTTTACCAGCATTACCAGCAGACGCATTTATAACTCACCCA
>JAYPJO010000103.1:682-7079 GCA_038128465.1 Gammaproteobacteria bacterium | reverse complement strand
GGTTTTCTGATCCGGTATTAAGCACGATCATTAACCGCGATGATTATCAGCTGGCTGCTTTGCTGTTTCATGAACTGGCACATCAGCTTGTTTATATTCCGGGTGATACCGAGTTTAATGAAAGTTTTGCCACTGCCATGGAAAGGGAGGGATTAAAACGCTGGTTAAACGCCAATGAGACCAATGTTGCAGAAAGTAGAGACATTATCCAGGCAGCTGAAGCCAGGATTCAGCACCGGGAAGAATTTGCTGCTCTGGTAGCAGACACAATAGAGCAATTGCAGGAAATATATGGCAGCGAGCTAGCTGTTGAGGCGATGCAGGATGCAAAAACTGAGATCTTCGGATTCATGCGTGATGATTATGCAAGATTGAAGACAAGCTGGGATGGCTTCAATGCTTATGATGCCTGGATGGCCAGCGATCTGAACAATGCCCAGCTGAATACGGTTGCTACCTATTTCACCTGGGTCTCGGCCTTTGAAAAAATACTGGAAGAGAATGATTATGACCTGAACCTTTTTTACGCAGAGATTCAGGAGCTGTCCGAGCTTGGTGTAGACCAGAGAAGCTATATTTTATACAGTAAAATCAATTAGTTAGATAGATTTTGATACTGTGCTAAAATTACGCCCCGATCTGACATGAGAATGGGTTAAGTCAGATTAGGTGCTGAAGCGGAATTGAATTAAGGAATCCTTATGATAATCAAACCCCGTGTTCGTGGATTTATGTGTATAACGACTCATCCAGCTGGTTGTGCGGCTAATGTGCACCGGCAGGTTGATTATGTTAAGGCCAATGGCTTAATCAATAATGGCCCTAAAAAGGTTTTGGTCATTGGCGCTTCCACCGGTTACGGACTGGCATCAAGAATTACGGCAGCTTTTGGCAGCGGGGCAGCGACTCTGGGCATTTTTTTTGAAAAAGAAGGCACCGATAGGAAACCAGGCACGGCAGGCTGGTATAACTCTGCTGCCTTTCACAGCCTGGCTGCAGCCGAAGGCCTGTATGCCAAAAGCATCAATGGTGATGCTTTTTCTGACGAGATCAAGGCCAAAGCCATTGCAACAATCAAGGAAGATCTGGGGCAGGTAGATCTTGTGGTTTATTCACTGGCTTCACCACGCCGGACTGACCCAAAAAATGGCGAAGTTTATTCATCTACGCTCAAGCCAATCGGACAGGATATAACCATTCGTGGCATCAATACCGACAAGAAAACCGTAGAAGAAATTTCAGTGCCGGCAGCTTCAGATGAAGAGATCGCCGGTACGGTTAAAGTTATGGGTGGTGAAGACTGGCAATTATGGATTGAAGCCCTCAGTGAAGCCGGCGTGCTGGCCCAGGGTGCCAAAACTACTTCCTATACCTACCTTGGCGCAGAACCAACCTGGGACATCTACTGGAATGGGACTATCGGTGCAGCGAAAAAAGATCTGGACGAAAAAGCCAAAGCCATCGGAGCCCTGTTGTCACCTCTTGATGGTGAAGCCAGGGTATCCGTGTTGAAGGCTGTGGTAACTCAGGCCAGCTCCGCCATACCTGTCATGCCGCTTTATCTGTCGATGTTGTTCAAGATCATGAAGGCTGAAGGAACGCATGAAGGCTGTATTGAACAAGTTGATTTGTTGTTCAGGCAAAGTCTTTATGGCGACAACCCGCAAATTGATGACGAAGGTCGCTTGCGTGCCGACTATAAGGAACTGGCTACCCATGTACAGCAGGAAGTTAGCCAGCTCTGGCAACAGGTTAATACAGATAACATTGATGAGCTGACCGATTTCAAGGGTTACCAGGCCGAGTTTTTACAACTCTTTGGATTTGAAATGAGCGGCGTCGACTATGATGCCGAAGTCGACCCCGAAGTGCCTATTGCCAACCTGGTATAAATAAACCGGGTTATTGTTGTTCTGCCAGTTGTCCTGTGATTATTTCATTCAGTGTACTTCTTGATAGTTCCTTGCCTACTTTATTTTTCTAATCAGCAAGCGACTTGATACGCTGAAACAGTTCATCATCATTCAAGTCTTGTTGTAGCCAGCTAATTACCTGCCTTATCCGGCTCTTCAGGATATTGATGGTATGGGTAAATGCGGCACTGATAGTTTCAGGGTCGCCTTCAACAGCACTGGGATCTGACAGTCCCCAGTGCACCTGGCGGGCATTTCCAAACCATGTCGGACAGGGTTCGTTGGCAGCGCTGTCACAAACAGTTATCACATAATCAATCTGACTGTTTTCAAAATCGTCCCGGGACTGGCTGCAAAGTTTATCGGTCGATATATTGAGTGCTCTGAGGGCACGCAGGGTTAGTGGGTGAATGCGTTCAGCCGGGCTGCTGCCAGCACTCACGGCTTCAAGCAGGCCATCACCGTAGTGATTACAAATTGCTTCAGCCAGGATACTGCGACAGCGGTTATGTGTGCAGATAAATAAAATTTTCATGCCAGCATATTCATTAATTTACAGAGACACAGTTCTCTAACCCGCGATGAGAATAACAATGTTTTCAGGCGATTATGGTCGGATTGGCATTTATAAAGACCTAGGGCTTGCATGGAAACTACCATGTAAAATTTGGTGCATTATATAAGTAAAGAAATTTTTGAAGATATACAGCTAAAGCGTAAAAGTAATTTCGAAGTAGCATTATTCATAAGTACCGATGAAATAGATTAAAGTAGCAACTGTTTTTAGTCGTAAGAAAAATTGGATTTACAGGAGTAGCAAATGTATTTCTTACTGTTTTATAAATACGTGGAAGATATGGCAGAAGCAAGAACACCCTATCGTGATGGACATCTGGCTCATATTCAGGGTTATGTTGATCGGCAGGAGTTACAGCTTGCAGGAGTATATGCGGACCCCTTCGATGGCGCAGCGCTTTTATTTAAGGTTGACAGCAAATTGCAGGTCGAGGATTTTGCCAAAAATGACCCTTATGTTCTCAATAATCTTGTTACCGAATGGGCAGTCAGGGAATGGAATATTGCCTTCGGTTCAAAAATAAATTTTCTCCTTTAATTCAATTATCCATTTAATCCAGCATATCTTAAACGTCTTTATACAACCGGCTTGCTGTTCTGGGCAGTCATTTTATAAACTCTTTCGAACCCGATACTTTTAACAGGTGAGGGGTTTATATTTTCGACTCCAATATGCCGTTGTGACTTACGATGAATATAACGACTTTTGCGCATCCCTGCCGGCGACAAGCCACGTGGTGCAATGGGGCGGCGCACATGTCTGGAAAGTTGGTGGTAAGGTTTTTGCGATTGGAGGCTGGGGCAATGAGCAGCCTGCAATAACCTTTAAAGTGTCTGCAGTAACTTATGAAATTCTGAAAGACATGCCTGGCCTTCGACCTGCACCCTATCTGGCATCACGTGGCATGAAGTGGATACAACATTTTGCTGAGCCCGGCTTTTCTGATGAAGAACTCAAAGAGCATATCCGGGATTCACATGAAATAGTGTCACTGGGCCTGAGTAAAAAGAAGCAAAAAGAGCTTGGCTTGAACCAGGATTAACTGTGCAGTATGAAGATTAACCCTAACATATGGCATACTGCCTGTCGGACTTATTAAAGGCAAAGTTATGGCATTAAAAATTATCGGAGCAGGTTTTGGTCGTACAGGCACTGCATCGCTTTACCAGGCATTAAATCAGCTAGGCTTTCCCTGTTATCACATGCATGAGGTGGTTTTTAATAAAGAAAACAAAAATCATATGGACTTCTGGGTAGAGGTAGCAGAAGGGGAAGCAGGGCAGCAACATGACTGGGAACGGGTATTTGAAAAATATACAGCTGCAGTGGATTTCCCGGCCAGTTGTGTATGGCGGGAATTACTTGAACATTACCCGGATGCCAAAGTCATATTAACCGGCCATCCAAAAGGACCGGAAGCCTGGTATAAGAGTGCCTGCTCAACTATCTATGCCACAGAAAACATGTGGCAATTTAAATTGTTAGCACTGGTTGATCCTTTTGCCCGTAAATTAGGCAAGGTCGGCAAACTGATTTGGCAGGGGACTCTCAAAGGTACCATGGAAGACGAAAACAGAGCTGTTGCACAATATAATGACCACCTTAACGCCGTAAAAGCCGATGTGCCGGCCGATAAACTCCTGGACTATACAGTGGATCAGGGCTGGCAGCCCCTGTGTGATTTTCTGGGCGTGCCGGTGCCAGAGACTGAATTCCCCAATATAAATGACGCGAAGCAATTTAAGAAAAACCTGAAAAAACTGACCTTTGGGGCTTATGTCATTCTTGGTGTTGCTACGCTGGTGCTGATTGCAATAATAATGGCCTTGCTATAACTCCTTTTTACAGACATGAGCGAATTAAAAACAAATCCACAGAAGCATGATGTTCTCAAGTTCCTGAAGTCTGTTGATAATGATCAACGCAGACAAGATGCCCTGCGCATACTTGAACTTATGCAGCAAGTGACCAGGCGTGAAGCAGTAATGTGAGGAGCCAGTATGGTGGGTTTTGGCAGTTACCACTATAAATATGCTAGTGGCAGGGAAGGTGACTGGTTCCTGACCGGTTTTTCTCCACGCAAAAATGACCTGACGGTTTATATCATGAATGGTTTTTCAGCGTATCCCGAGCTGATGGCAAAACTGGGTATGCACAGAACCGGCAAAAGTTGTCTCTATATAAAAAAACTGGAAGATATTGACCTTACAATTCTTAAAAAACTGATCAGGTCATCCCTGATAGACATGCGAAAAATGTATGAGTGCAGATAAGCCAACAGAATATTATTTCCGGGAAGGCTGTTTTATTACAGAATTATCCAATACGCCTGAAGATCCGGAGTTGTCGGTAGCCCATGTCAGGGTAGAGCCGGGTGATACCACACGCTGGCATAAACTTATTGGGATTACTGAGCGTTATTTAATCCTGTCTGGCCGGGGTAGCGTAGAGGTTGGCAATAATGCTGCGCGTGAAGTATCAGAAAGTGATGTGGTGATGATTCCCCCGGAAATCAGGCAACGCATTACCAATACGGGTGAATCAGACCTGATTTTTCTGGCATTGTGTACACCGCGATTTGAAGAGCAATATTATATTGAAATTGCTGATGAAGCTCATAAAACAGGAGGCAGCCAATGATTATAGCTATGTCAGCTATGGTTTTTCTTACTGCAGTCATCGGTTTGATGACACTGATGGCTCGTATCAATGCTGTACGTGAAGGCAGCATTAATCCGGCTTTTTTCAAAACCATGACTGGGGATGAAGTCCCAGTGTCAGTCAGGGTTACCAGTCGGGCTTTCAGTAATCAGTTTGAACTGCCAGTTCTGTTTTATATAGTAACGATGCTGTACCTGTTCTTGATGCCTAATGACACCCTGGGCTTTGTTCTGGCCTGGGTGTTTGTATTTTCGCGTTATGTTCATGCCTATATCCACCTGAGCTATAACCATATCATGCATCGTTTGATTGCATTTCTGGCGGGCTTTGTCTGCGTAATCATTATGTGGATAAACATGCTTATGAATAACTTTTTTTGATGCTGTTGAGAGTGCAATAATGATTTATCAGGATGTAATAAAATTTTGGTTTCATGAAATAACACCGGAACAGCACTGGAAAAAAGATCCAGAATTTGACCGTATGATCATTGAGCGTTTTGGAGAGTTGCATCGACAGGCTGCAGCCTGTGAGCTTTTTAACTGGCGTGAATCAGCGCAGGGACGTCTGGCAGAAGTCATTATTCTGGACCAGTTTTCAAGAAATATGTATCGCGACATGGCATTATCATTTGCTTAAGATGCGCAGGCTTTATGTCTGGCCCAGGAGGCAGTCGCATTACATGCAGATGAGGATCTGGAAACTGTGGAAAAGACCTTTCTGTACATGCCTTACATGCACAGTGAATCCCTTAAAGTGCATGAGGTCGCCATGGAATTATTTACCAGAAATGGCGTGCAGAACAATCTGGATTTTGAAATGCAGCATAAAAACATCATTGAACGCTTTGGCCGCTATCCCCATCGCAATGTCATATTGGACCGTAATTCTACTGCGGAAGAAAAGGAGTTTTTAAAACAAACCGGCTCCGGGTTTTAAAACTGTTCTACAAATTAGATGTAAAAAAAAGCCTGCAAATGCAGGCTTTTTTGTGATTGTCCGAACCAGTTTTATCGTCTTCTTTCAGTCTGCACCATGACACTCACGTCAGCTTCTATCCGACGGTTCTGGGCTTTCCCCGCTGCCGTTGCATTTGAAGCGGTCGGACGACTTTCTCTGAACCCAACAGCACTTAATCGTGAAGCAGCTATATTTTAACGCATAATCAGCTCATTTCTGATGGCATTGGCACGACGCTCAGAAAGTGCCTGATTGTATGCTTCGGTACCATCGCTGTCGGTATCCA
>JAYPJO010000103.1:0-672 GCA_038128465.1 Gammaproteobacteria bacterium | reverse complement strand
GCGTATTGTTGTACTCACGCAGAAACTCTGCGAACTCTGCAATTCCATCCTGGTATTCATCTTTGATGTCAGACATGTCGGTATCAAACAGAACAGATAGAGTCTGTCGGCGTTGTTCTTCATCCAGAATGACGCAACCTCTGGCATCTACGGCCAGATTTCTGTTGGTGTTCGGGCAGGCATCCTGTGCATCAACCACGCCGTCCCCATCACTGTCCACTGGTGCAGGAGGTGCTGGTGCCGTAGCCGGAACTGGCGGATTGGATCTGGCAGCAGGCATTGCGGATCTGCTGTTTGCTGAACCAAAAACATAGCCAATACTCAGGCTGAAAGCCAGGTCCATATCACCACTGTCTGGTTCGATCATCATGGCCTGAAATTTAGCCATCCAGTTGCTGTTGAAGAAGTACTTAACACCGGCATTCAGGTCCAGGCTTGTGTTACTGAATCGATTCAGACTGGTGCGGTCAATTTTAAGTTTGCCGACACCTCCACCCAGGTAGGGCTGAAAACCATTGATCTGGTCAAAATTGTAATTGGCACCAAGGTGATAGTGTTTAACATTTGCTTCTTCAATGGTATTCAGTACATCTGAATCGAGTTCTGCATACTGCAGCATTGAAGACCAGTGTTCAGAATCAAACAGGGGTGTTTCAAAACCTAACTGGTACC